>PKYU01000218.1 GCA_003132765.1 Chitinophagaceae bacterium
TTTCTTTCTTCTGCACGTTGCCAGAACTCCCTGTTATCGCTCCCCTGGAATGGCACGCTGTCTTTTTGTGACTGGTGAATAAATATTCCGTAGCGCTTTTTTCGGATCTGTTCAGGGCTCATGGGTACGGCCATTTCTATTTCGGTTATATCCCATTCTTCCCAGGCTCCTTTATACATCCAAACTCTGCAATCGTCAAGCCATTCATCTCCGGCTGCTTTCATGTATGCAAGGGCAGCCAAAAGAATATCGATACACACTTTGTGTGTCCCGTGCGGATCGGCAAGGTCGCCTGCACAAAATACCTGTTCAGGCTTTATTTCACGCATAAGCTTCACTGTTATCTGGATGTCTTCCTCACTCATTGGTTTCTTTTCAATAGTGCCGGTTTCATAAAAAGGCAAATTCATGAAATGAATCTGTTCTAATTTCAATCCAACATATTTGCAGGTAGCCCTTGCTTCGCATCTGCGGATCAATCCTTTGATACTCCTGATTTCTTCTGTGTCTATTTCACTTGATTTTTTTTCTGTAATGAAGGCAGTTGCTTTGTTTAGGATGGACCTGCTGATAGTATTATCAATTTTGAAGATTTTCTCAAACCCTACTGTGAAGTCAAGGAATCGGGTGACGAACTCATCAGTAACTGCTATGTTCCCGCTGGTTTGGTAAGCAACATGAACGCTGTGTCCCTGGTCATTCAATCGCATAAAAGTACCCCCCATGGTAATAATATCATCGTCAGGGTGTGGGGAGAAGATCAGCACTTTTTTAGGGAAGGGTGTACTTCTTTCAGGATGGCGTGGGTTAAAGGTATTGGGCTTACCTCCGGGCCATCCTGTGATGCTATCGCGGAGCATATAATACACTTCCAGGTTGATTTCATACGCATCACCTTTTTCTACTAACAGATCACTCAGGCCAAATTCATTGTAATCGTGGTTGGTAAGGCTTAGAACCGGTTTATCGAGTTTTAATGCCAGCCCTATTGCGGCTCTTTTAATAATTTGAGGTGTCCATTCACATTCACCTGTCAGCCATGGTGATTTAAACCTGGTGAGTTCTGAAGCGGCAAACTCATCTAGCACATAGGTGCAATGATCATGATTTTGCAATAAGGAAGCGGGCACTTCTTCTGTGGGTTTTCCTTCTACTGCTTTTTGAATTACAGGGGCTTTCGTTTTCCCCCACGCCATCAGGATGATTCGCTTTGATTTCATGATGGTACTGATACCCATCGTTATAGCCATCCTGGGTACCTGTGAAATATTTCCGAATTCATGAGAGTTGGCGATCCGGGTGGAATTCTCGAGGGTTACCAACCTGGTTCTGGAGTAAACGGGTGACCCGGGATCATTGAAACCAATATGACCATTATTTCCAATGCCCAATATTTGAAGGTCAATTCCGCCCGCTGCTGCAATCTTATTTTCATAATCTACGCAGTGTTGCTTTATCTGGTCTTTTGGCACTAACCCGTTAGGCAAAAAGTAATTTTGAGGATCAATATCTGTCTGTTCAAATAAATATTTCCGCATGAAGTAATGATAGCTATTCAATGCATCCGGCTCCATCGGGTAATACTGATCGAGATTGAAGGTGATGACATTCTTAAAGCTCAATCCTTCTTCCTGGTGTAATTTCACCAAATCAGCATAAAGTGATTTCGGCGTTGATCCTGTGGCAAGGCCAATGACAGCGTTTTTTCCCGCCGCATTTTTTTCCTTTATAAGATCAGAAATAATTCGTGCTACCTGTTGCGATCCCTCCGCTGGCGTCTTAAATATCTGGACCGGAATTTTTTCAAGTGAGTCAATCATCTGTTTATATTATTAAGAGAGAAAAATTGTATTGAAAATTGTATTTGGTATTTTGTTTACTGAAGCAATCATTAAAAAATTAAGCTTTGGTAAATTATGAATGCGAATATAGCTGGAAAAATAATTAAATTTTTTCAGCATGTATCTTTAAAAAGATTTAAATTACTTCAATGATAAGATAAAATCAGATTCTCAATAAATCTTACAATAATTTGCTCTCCATGNNGCACTCATTCGTGGGAAAATCATGTATTCTAGCTTGGTTTCATTTCCAATATATTCTGTCCATACATTTCCTTGTGCTCCCAGTACAAATTTGGCTTCATCCGGCTTCAATTCCTTAGGAATCGGTTCATAATTGTACACGGTATCGAGGGGTAAATATCCTCCTATAGTAACACTGTCTTCATTTTTTACCTGGGCATGATCAAAATATACATACTTTCCCGGAGTCATGATCACATCATGATGCTGTTGCGCAGCTGCAATGCCACCTGATTCCCCGCGCCAACTCATGATGGTAGCATTGGGTGCCAGGCCACCCTGAAGGATTTCATCCCAGCCAATAATCCTTCTTCCTTTACTGTTCACATATTTTTCAATTCTTCGGATGAAATAACTTTGTAATCCTTCCTCATCTTTCAGATTTTTTTCCTTAATAAGTTTCTGACAAAATGCAGAACGTTTCCAATACGTTTTTGGACATTCGTCTCCGCCAATATGGATATATTTTGAAGGAAAAAGCGCCATCACTTCATCAAGTACATTTTCAAGAAATTTAAACGTAAAGTCGGAAGGGCAATAAACGTCCGGGAATACACCCCAGGTTTGCTGCACCTGTTTTCCCTTACGGCTACCTGCCCATGGGGCGTTCGGTCTTATTTGGGTATCTTCATCCGGAAAGCAACTTAGTTGAGGATAGGCTGCAATGGCAGCCGAAGAATGACCGGGCATTTCAATTTCAGGGATAATAGTTATATATCTATCCTGAGCGTATTTCACAATTTCTTTTATTTCTTTTTGAGTATAGAAGCCGCCATAATGAATACTATCATTACTCGTTCCGGGATAATGGCCTATTATCGTTCCATTTCTGAATCCACCAATTGAGGTAAGCGTAGGATATTTTTTTATTTCAATGCGCCATCCCTGGTCTTCCGTTAGGTGCCAATGAAATTTATTGAACTTGTGAAAGGCGAGGTAATCAATATATTTTTTTATTTTATCGGGTCCAAAAAAATGACGGCCAACATCAAGATGCATACCGCGGTATTGAAAGCGTGGATAATCTTTTATGGTTACCTGTGGTATTTGAAAACCTTTATCAATAGAAGCGCTCATATCAGCAGGCAGAAGCTGGAGGAGAGTTTGAATGCCATAGAATATTGCTTCATTATTAATGCCGTCAATATGTATATTGTCTGCTGTAACCCTTAAGTGATATTCATCTTTTTCGGCAGCAGCGGCATCTAAAACTTCGAGTGTAATTAAATTCTTCGAATACTTTCCTTGAGATTTATTTTTTATGGTCAAAGAAAATCCATATAATTTTTTTAGATAAAAATTCAGTATTTCTGCATTATGTCTTTGAGCGGCATTGGCTATTAATAAGGTCGATTTTGTAAGTGTAAAACCACCTGAACCTGCATTTATTTCAACAGGTTTGGGAATGATATTGATATGGGTCTGGGAGCTGGCTGATAAACTAATAAACATTAATAAAAGAAATGTAAATTTTTTCATGGAAGTTAATTATTGAATGTTTTATAAAATGGATTTTAAAACTAAATTAAATTTTCTCATTTGATAACTATATAAAAGGATTGAAGGTGCCGGGCCACTCAAATTGTCCAGTCAGCTCTGAAATTACTTAAGTACAGGCAAAATGATTTTGCTTTGGTGTTGTGAATCATGATATATTTTAATATTGGATTTTCGGAAATCACTATCATTTGCCTGGTAGATATCGATAAACTTTTGCGGGTTTCGGTCGGCTAATGGAAACCAGGTACTTTGTATTTGAATCATTATTCTATGCCCTTGTAAAAAAGTATGCGCCACATCCGGTAGTTCCCATTTTACTTCAGTCATTTTACCGGGTACAAATGGTTCGGGTTTTTCAAAGCTATTACGGAATTTTCCTCTCATGATTTCTCCACGCACCAGCATTTCATAGCCGCCCATCGGGTACATTTTATTATTACCTTTTAAGTCTTTACTATATTTGAAATCATCAGGAAAAACATCAATGAGTTTAACAACAAAGTCTGCATCTGTTGTGGAAATCGCAGTCATAAGATCTCCAATAACCGGTCCGGCCAGGGTAACATTATCTTGCAAAATTTCCGTTTCGTAAGTTAATACATCCGGCCTTCTGGATGCGAAGCGCTGATCGTCATCCATGTATTCCCTCGTTCTTTCTGTATGAATGTCTTGCGTGTATGCTACAGGATGAGCAGGGTCACTGGTATATTCATCAAAAGGATTTTTATTTGTAATTTTTTCGCCGTTATTCAAAAATAGCTTCCCACCTCCGCTAAGAAATAAATTTTCTTTTTCAACATTTGAGGGTGGCCAAGCATCAAATTTTTTCCAGTTGTTTTCTCCTGAGAAAAAAATATTAAGCTGGGCAATACCTTTTAGGTTTCCGCTGTCCAGTAAATAATAATTGAAGAAAGGTATTTCTAAACTATCCTGGAAGTAAGCTGATGTATTGCTCCCGAACTGCACATTACCTAGGTAACTGCCTTCCCGGCTCCATTGCCCATGATACCATGGCCCCATTACCAGTTTGCTGTTGGTATGTGGACTTTGTTTTGCAGTTGCTTTATAGCAATTCCATGCACCGAAGCAGTCTTCTGCATCAAAGAGCCCGCCTACCCAAAGCATAGCCGGCTTCACATTGTACAATCCAACCCTTGCATTTCGTTCCTGCCACCATGCGTCATAGTTGGGATGACGAAACAGATCGTGCCAGAACCTGATGCTGTCTCCAATTAGCTTTGCAAAATTCTTTAGGGCTCCTGTTTTCAAATAAGAACTGTAATTATCATCTGTTTTAAACTCAAATCCTTCCCCGTAATCCATGGTTGGTTTAGGATGGGGTTTACCAAATGACGGATAAAATGCAAAGCCGTCCATTACAAAAAATGCCCCTTTATGGTGGAAGTCGTCACCAATAAACCAATCTGTAACCGGGGCCTGTGGGCTAACCGCTTTCAAAGCAGGGTGCCCGCTTAATGCAGCTTCTGTTGAATAAAAGCCTGGATATGAAGTTCCGCTAATACCCACTTTACCGTTATTTCCCGGCACATTTTTTACCAGCCAATCAATGGCATCATAGGTGTCGCTGGCTTCATCATATTGGTTACCTTTTTTATTTTTAATAAATGGCCTTACATCCACGAACTCTCCTTCACTCATGTACCTGCCTCTTACGTCCTGGGTTACAAAGATGAAATATTCTTTAGCATATTTCATTTTATAGGTTTTCCAAATTTGGAAATATTTGTCCTCACCATAGGGAGCGCAGGAATAAGGTGTCCGGGTCATTAATATTGGGTGCCTGATGGTAGTATCTTTTGGATAAGAGATAGAAGTGAATAGTTTAATTCCATCTCTCATCGGAATATATCGTTCTATCTTAAAATAATTATTTACAAACCAGGCGCTGTCAGTATTTTGTGCAATTGATAAACAAGACCAGCAAGAAAAAGCCGCCGTAATAATGATTTTTCTCATTTCTTAATTTTAGAAAATAAATGTATGTAATGATTGTGAGTTAAGCTATATTTATTTAATAAATCACATTTTGATTATATTCATTATTATTTTTGCCAGACCTAAAGTACAACTAATGGGAAGCTCATTTCATTCGGAACAGAAAACTATATGGTTGCGATTTAATAAAAAGTTTCCTATTTTACTGAAATCAATCACTTAAAACCAAAAATTATGGACGCAGCAATTTTCAGCCACATAAACTGGCTCGTAACAATTATTGGAGGCCTGGCTTATTTTTTCCTCGGTGCAATTTGGTACACAGGGCTATTTGGTAAAAAATGGCGGTCATATAATCCGGCTGTTGTAAATGATCCGAATGCAAAAAAAGGGGTTGTTGGAACAATGCTTGGATCGCTGGTCTTAATGATAATTTGTGCTCTAGGACTTTCCATACTTGCAACAAGATTTGGAATTTTCGGATGGATGGGAGGGATTAAACTGGGACTTGTTGCCGGTGTATGTTTTGCAGCAACCGGTATCTCTATTTCATATATTTATGAAAAGAGGCCTCTCGGATTGCACTTAATTAACTGCTTTTATAATATCGCTGGGAATATTATCGCTGGTATTATTATTTGCAGCTGGAGATAAATTCTTTTATCATGCTTTAGAATATGAGGTTTTANNGCCTGAAGGCAGGTCTGTGCTTCGATTATGTTTATGCATCAATATGCACCGGTTGATTTTCAAAAACGCCATTTATTATCGCAATATCGCCGGTATTAAATATTATTTTCTTTTAATTTCAGCTTATGATCCAACATCCACTCTGCGCTGAATCGGTTTCCTTTACCTTCCCGCATAATACCCAATATAAATATAGCTGTATAATGGCATTCATTTTTCATGAATAAGGTCAGATAATTTGGCTATCAAAGAAAATACTACAAACTGAGTATTGTAATAAAGTAATAATCTTAGAACTTTTGTGGAATAAAATTTCCTATCCTTAGAATAATCATTTTTCTGTTAGAATTTTCACATTTGAAGATTATCCGGTATCACTCATTAATACGTATAAAGATTATAGCCTATAAAACATAACTTTTTCTCTGGAGTAATAAAAATATATTATCTAATAAAATCAAAAAAAACAAATGAAAAAGCAATTATCAATTTTAATCGCATTATGCCTTCTTTTCTCCTTAACCATACAGGCTCAGGATTCAACAA
>PKYU01000005.1:0-7707 GCA_003132765.1 Chitinophagaceae bacterium
TTCAGAAACTCCCTCCCTCAGGGAAGAAATACATGAGAGTATACATGAGTTAAAAATATACTTAAATACTCATTCTCCTCCATATAGTGCATCGTACCCTCCCTTATTATTAAAATAGTAATAATATACGATAAACTATATGAAAAATACAAAATTTTTACATCCAAATACATTAAAAGAGCATCGATTAAAGACTGGCCTTACTCAAAGACAGGTTTCCAGCTATATGGGGTTTAATAGCGAAGATAGGATCAGTCGTTGGGAACAAGGACAAGCTGTACCAAGTATTCAAAATCTCTTTAAACTTTCTAAATTATTCAAGGTTAACCCACAACAGTTATATCCTGATCTCAAAAACTAAGTTGGAATAATTAAATTATTAAAAAGCAGTAGGTGTAATACCCGAATTATAAATATTCATTATCAAATATATCTTCCTTTGCTATTAACACAGTACTATTGTCTAACCAAAAGTGTGTTTTACATCCATTAACAATAACCGAGGGGTATAAGGATACTTTTTTTTTCTTAATCGTCATTTCCCATTTCGGATAACGTGTTTTCATTAGATTTACCTCAACTCTTCTCCCGCAACCATCAGGGCACTTAAAAACGACCCATTTAGCTCTATTTTTTACTCCAACAATATAAATTTTTTTGTCAGTTTTTTCTGGTACGTCAGATAATGAATTGACAAATATGATACCTTCATAGACAGAATAGTATCCCTTATTCTCTTTATATAAATTCTTTATATAATCAATGAAATTAAATTTCATTTCTCCAGGTTATATCTAATAAGGGTTCAACATCTCCACGTAATATATTAAGTGTATCGCCACAGAAACATTCTAATTTTGATAGGGTTTTATTCCTTTTAATTAATGTTCGATCAAACATCATTAATACTTCATTACTTTCTCTATCCTCTCCCATATAACCTGTAAGCCTATGTATAAATTCAGATATAGCTAGGGCAGCAATAGTCGTCGTAAAAGGAATAACAGCTGGTGCAGGTGTTTCGAGCTCATCTGCATAACCTTCTTTTTGTAATGCTTTAAGTTGTTCTGGATCTAAAGCTGCTAAACTTTCGGCTTGTATTCTTTTAGCGCTAATTCGCTCTCGACAAAATAAACAGGCATATCGACCAAGTAAGGTCGTCACTCTTCCTTGAATATTCTTAATCTTTCCCTCTTCTGAATCAATTTTTACTCCCAAGTCAAAAACAGGAATAGGATAATATACTGCAAGTTTAGTTAGAATAGATCGACCCCAATTATCATCAGTGCATCCAAATATAACATCGCAATCTTTTAATTTTTCTGTAGCTGAAAGAAAAGTAATTGGTTTATTCTCAGGAATAATAGTAGTTCCTATTCCAATAGTTGCTGCATGTTCTTGAACAATTCGAATCTTTTCTTTTTTATCATCGTTAATTGAGGAACCATAAACTCTATTAACATTTGATTGTTCAAACTTTTCTCCATCTACAATTGTAAGCGTACCAACTCCCAATCGAATTAATTGTTCTGCAATTGCTGAACCTGTACCTCCTACACCTATAACTCCAACATTAAGGACTCTCAATAGTTTTTGTATTTCATCCCCAAAGGCTCTTATCTGACGATCAAAAAAAACTGGTAATGGATCAACTTTGCTTAAATCGGTATAAAAAACAAACTTATTTCCTATAACACGTATAAGAGACACGGGCGCTGTATTACCATTTTCTAACCAAATCCTGCATACTGGTTTATCTGGTGCTGAAAGAACTAAACTGCCATGAATACCTGGCGTTTTAATCCGTATATATGCCGTCTTAAATAACATTTTTTCTTCACGATCATCTTGCAGTGAATGTGATAAATACTCTTTGGGATGAGAATGGATAAAAAGAAATACGTGTTTTGTTATATCTGCTCTTTTCATCGCACGTAAAAACGAGCGATTTGCAATTTTTATATTTGTCTTCGTCGCTTCAATTATATCCTCTTCTGCAACAGGAATTATTTCTCGTACCAATAATCGAGTTTCATTTGCTGTGACAGATAGTTTACATAAAGCATAAGCTGCGCGTTCAACTTTTGTATCGCTAAATAAATATTTAATTAATTCATTGTAGCTTTCTTCTTGAAATGTGATTGTATATCTCATTACTATATTCCTTTTAGGAGCTCTCGATTAATAGCTGAAATAAAAATTCTCAAATTATCCACACCTGGTCGCCAAGCATAGTGACGAGACCAACGCTGCCAATTTATTCTATTATGAACTTCATGAACATCACAATTCTTTGGCCAGTTACCATTTAAAAGTTTAACATCGGGGGAAGTCCAAAACATATCTAAGGGGTTATTTGGATACCCTGAGACGATGTTAATTAATAAATTAGCAGTTCTAGGTAAGTATGTTTCAGGAATTGCGAAATTGGATATAATAAGATACCATCCAGTCCCGCTTTGAATTAGTTGGTATTCATATCCTTTTTGTTCTAAAAACTCAATATCACTTTCTGGAAGCTCATTCATTCATTCCTGGATTTAAATCCTTTTGAGCCGTATAAAAATGTGATCCATTTTTTACATCAATTGAATTTTCATCATTTGCAATTAACAAATCATCTCCTTTATCATGAACCTCTAAAAAAAGATCATACTTTGAAGCATCAACATTACCAAGAATGTATAGTTTGCTTCCTGTTGTAGGAGTAGGGCTTTTTAAATTTTGCTTATCAATGTGAATTGATGCGTCATCATGTACTTTGCCTTCATTTTTGTGTTCGTCATTGTTATTCATATTCATTTAATTTAATTAGTTAATAAATAGACTGTAATTATTATAACACATTAGAAGCACAAAGTTAAGAAATGCTTAATGATAAATAAATGGAATATTAACACATAAACAATCTTTGTAAAGTAACATTGGTATATATACCATTGGGTGACCCAAACAGGTGGCTTTCTGAATTACCCTTCCTTCACAAAGAATTAAAATGTAGTATAAAAGATTTAGAAGTAATCTGTAATGACCGGCATAGATAAAAATGGTATACTCAGTTAAATAATCCAATTTAAGCAACTATTTTTTGACGTCAACTACATATTCTCCTTCACCTGCTTTTATACCTTTTTTTGCAGCCTTATATGCCCAGTTTGGGACTTGTGGACAACTTTGATTTAATTTATCCTTTTGTTCTGAAAAATACTTCAATCTCTCGGTCAAAACTTGTTCAGATTCGTCTCTCCAGCAATCTATTGACCAAAAAATTCTGATTTTATTCATTAATGAATCATAGTTATTGCCGGCATTCAGATGTGCACTGGACTTTTCGTTTGGGTTTAAAAATGTCATTACTCCCGAAAGAGAGACTATGACAATTGAAATAAACCCTGCAATTACATGACTTGGATCAAACTTAGAAAGTGCAGTTGCGCCAACAATTGCTGACAAGACAACCATTGGTATGCCTACCCACAGATGAAAATTGTGCCAAAAATGTGATGCTGAAAAATGACCTTTTGACGAATATAAAAGCCCCTCCTCCATACGTTGAGCTTCTTTTATAATCTCTTGTTTCGTTTTTGAAACCGGCCTTTCAGCTGTAGTTGTTTGTATATTATCCATAAGTTGGGAAATAATCACCGAATATTTTAATCCACATATCAACTGCTTCTCTGATATTTCCTCGTAATGCAAACTCTTCTGCTTTTATAGCTCTTTCATAAGCAAGTTGAAATTTATTTGCAGCCTCTTCAATTTTTTCTGCAGTATTTATATAACTACCGATATCACCACCATATCCTGCAGGATCAAGGTTTTGTTTTGTAATTAATTCTTTGCCTTTACCAAAAAAATAGCGAATACCTGTAGGAAAATCAGTAATCTTAACTCCTTCTAAAATTTGAAAAGCAAGCACTTCGAGATGAAATGCTCTAAAGTATTTATTATTGTTTTTATTCCATCCCTTAATCATTTTGATTANNTCATGCGTTTTGTTCGCAGCCGAAATTATTTCAACATGCTTTTTGGGGTCAGTTGAAATCCAACTTTGATTTATTGAATTTGGAATCAGATAGCCACCTCCTTGCCGATTAAATCCTGGCACAACATCAACAACAAAGTCTGTAAATCTTATTGTTACTGCTTGTCCGTTCCTGCTGATATCGGGAGTAAGAGTATAATTTCGTTTCAACGCACGCTTAACTAGATCTAATAATCCTGCCTGACCACCATTTTGTCCATTATTATAGTTGTGAAAATATTTCGAATCCAAAATGATAAAAATATCAATATCAGCCTCTTTAAGTGGCGCAATCAACGTGTTTCTCATATATGACCCACTAATAAAATTATCAATCACTTGCAATTCGTTGGCAATTGTATCCCTAACGTTTTTTTGACGTGTTGAAATAGTTGTGGCCTGCAATTCTGAAATTTCTAAATTTTGCTTTAGCTTTAAGAACGAATTTGTAATTGTTGTTGCCATAATATATAAAATCTCAAGCGTTATTAAAAACCCTTATAACTTCATCAAAATTTTTTAGTCTATTTTTCTTCCATTCCTCTTGTTTAATATAAAGGGCCTTGTAGACCATTCTGCTTTGCCTATAATTTACATCATCACACCATTTTTGTAATCGCTGGAATTTCAGTTTATCATCTTCTTCCTCTCTGCCTTTAGTCTCTATTATATAAACAGTTTTATCATCTTTCTTAACAAAGAAATCTGGATAATAATTAGCGATAAATCCTTCGGAATTCTTGTATTCGATCCTAAGTGCACTTGCTTCTTTATTCTGGAAGTTCTTTGAGAAAGAAATTACATCATCGCAATTTTCAATAAAGTCAGCGAATACAAGTTCAAAATCACTATCACCAACAATTTTATTGAAAACTGACTTTTTAGGAATTAAATAAGATTTATCATTCACTACAAACGGTCTGGCTTCACTGATTTTAATATAGTTTTTTATCTCAGTATCGCCCTTGTCTTGAACAGTGAGCTCGTTAATTGCTCTTTTAAATGAGTCTTTGATAAGATGGATATATTCTATTTCTGACAAATTTCTCAACGTATTTAAATCTGATAAATTTACCTGTTGATCAAACATATGACTCTGTATAAACTCTTTCACTTTACCAAATAAAATATCATAACAGCCAAATAATCTTAGCTCTCTCATTATCGCTTGCGCAAAGAAACCAACAACACTTTGATAATCTGGCTCGATATCTCCGGACAATATCGTTGTGTGATGAGTTTTTTCATCGACAACATCCTTAAACACTATCTCTCGCTTTTCTTCTTCTGAAAAAGTCTTGATTTTTACTTTTGCATTACCAAAATTTGAGACATCTAATGATGCAAGATTTTTATATTCACGTTGAATTCTTGGAGACATTACCGGAATCTCAATATCAAGTTTTTCAATATCTTTTTTTGGATTCTCTCTATCAACTTCAATGACCATGGGGGTAATAGGTTTAGAGCCACTTCCCATAGCCTTTTTTTCAAGAATCACACCTTCACCCTTAATTGATTCAACAAAATCCATAAAAGCAGGAGTTCCTACTACACTCACATATTCTTCAACATCATCTCTTCCAAAAAACATTCTTCTTAATCCTCGTCCAAGTGTTTGCTCGGGTAGTATTTTTGAATCTGCGGCATAAGGGCGTAATCCAACAATTGTAGTAACGTTTTTTACATCCCAGCCTTCTTTAAGCATCATAACTGAGATGATTACCTTGAACGGACTTTCCCAGCTATCTATATTATTTGCCTGGTGTCTAAGCAAATCCAATTCATCCTGATTCTTACCAGTAACAGATTCAGAAATTTCACCACTTTTATTTGTATGTATGGTTAAAACAGCCCCTTTCAGGTCTGCAAAACTTGTTTCAATATATTGGGCTACTTCATCGCAATTCTTAGTATCATCAGTCATAATAAAAAGGATTGATTTTTTATTCATTGGCTTGAGGGTCTCATAAGTTTTGCGCCACTCTTCAATGCCAAGATTTATATAATCCCTATATTTTTCACTAAATAAAGCGCTTTGGTTTTCTTTTAGTTTGCCTCTACTTGCGGCATCCGGCACAACTGGATTTTTTACAATTCTTTGATGTATTGCTTCAACAAGAGGATAGTCTGAAATTGTTTGAACGAAGATTGAACCATCACTTTTCTTTGGAGTAGCAGTTACATCTAACTGTAACGCCAAACCTGACCCTTTTTGTTTCAATCTATTGTCAATATCTTGAATAGATTTATACCAGGCCATTTTTTCATCATGTATATGGTGTGCTTCGTCATTGATAACAATTAACTCATCAATGTCTCTTACAATTACTCCTAAATCGACTGTAGAATCATTTGTTTTTGTAACAGGCTTACTACCTAAATAATATTCAGAAGTATCTTCATCATCTGGAGTTGGCTCTTTTACATNNTCAGAAACACCCTTCAGGTAATCCTGCAAATGAAGTGTAATCTGAAAATCATCCTGCCAATTTTGACCTTGATATCCATTATCTGGTAGAACTGGATCACTAAAAAATATTTTTAATCCTTCGAAATCATTTTTTATCCTTTCAAAAACGATAACATTTGGAGTTATCAAAAGGAAGTTCTTTGCTAATTTAGAATCTTGTTCATATAGTTTGTGGAAATATGCCCAAGCAATAACAAGACTCATTACCTTAGTCTTTCCGGCTCCAGTAGCCATTTTTATAACAAACCTTAACCAGTTTTCAGTGAACATCCCAGCGCTTAATACTCCTGTGGAATTGTATCGAATGAGATCATACTTATCTTTTACCTGAGCAACCTCATACAACCATATAACGGTCTCTAATGCTTCTCTTTGGGCAAAATAGTATTGGAAATGGGATGACACTCCATCTTGATCATACAAAATATGTTCTTCTTTAAACCACCAGGTTAGAAGAGCTTTTGAGGTATCGCTTGCTCCATTGTAGTTATTGGTTCGCCATTCCTTAACCTTTTTGCGGAGATCAGCAACAAGTGGTGGCAAAAGCTTGTCATAGCCTTTTTCACGCAAATCTTCAGGCGCAGGAAACCACCTAATACTCGGTTCTAAAATTGCATATGGATCTTTGGGGAAATCTTTATGAAGTGCCATATCTATATTATTACTTCAATTACTTTAGTTGTATCATTTCCAAAAATATCGACAACCTTCACGGCAACTTTATATGTTCCCTTTGATACTACCTTGGTTGAGGAAGTTAATTCAAGATTTCTATTCTTTTTTGTTCTAAAGCTTTGCCATTCGTTATCAAAAATATAATCACCTGTCCAAACCTCTTTTTCCTCGCCGTTTTCTATAACTTTAATAATTTCTTTCCTGCTGGCAAAATCAAAATCCACTGCCCAGTAGTCTACCCAGTCGCTCCATTTTNNAAGGCCTGTTTTTTTGTCTTTTGATACTTTTATTACATGGCCGTCTTCAACCACCACCTTGGCCCCACCAGGACGTAGAGCTTCCGCGATTTCGCCTGAGTCATCTTGATTATAGAAAACAGAAAAATCAGTGAGTTCTATAGAGAGTTCTTTGTTATTCCCTTTACCTTTAATTATTGGCTTTACTTCAATAAAAGCCACATCATAAAATTTTACCTGTCCTTTTTCTACAGCTTTTTTATCAAATACTTCTCTTGGAATTATCCTAAAAGCTATAT
>PKYU01000005.1:7733-9092 GCA_003132765.1 Chitinophagaceae bacterium
AATATCTAGTATAAGTTTTGAAGAAACTGGCATATTAATAGGCCCCACAGCAACAAGATGATCTCTTTTTTTACCAATGATATTAACAAAGGATGTCACCTGTTCTGCTTTATATGCAGAAAGTATAAGTAATACAAATTCTTTTTCTTTTCTTTCTGCTTGTTTTGCTTTTTCTTCTATGCGCAAGTCATTATTTGTTGAAAGGAAATTTTCTCGTTCATATCTTCCGACATTTAATATCTCAAAAGCACGGAAGTCCTTACCTGCTTTTTTGAGTTCTCGTTGTACGCCAATCAATCTCTTTCGAGAAGTATGTATGCCAAATTTACCGAGGTCAGAACCAATCCATTTCCTATCAAGTTTTTCCGCAACTGCAAGAGTAGTACCAGAACCACAGAAAAAATCAGCGATAAGGTCGCCTTCTTTGCTAGTAGCTTTGATGATTCGTTCTAGTAATGCTTCAGGTTTTTGAGTCGGGTAATCACTCTTCTCTTTTGCTTGAGAATTAACAGGGAATATATCATCCCAAAGATTCTGGACTGGCTTACCTTTCCATTCATCTAAAAATTGCTTTCTCATTAATCGCTTTGACTTATCTTTTGGAAAATGTAATCTTCCTTCTTTATCCATCTGTTCCATTCGTTCTCTAGATACAGCCCATCCCTTTTCTGGAGAAGCATATCCCTTATATTCATATTTCAGTGTTGGCCTATTAGCTGGATTGCTCAAATCACCAAGTTTATATATTCTTCCATCGGACTCTTTGTATGTATATCTTTCCTTTATATAATCCTCCGTATCTTCTGTTGTAAACTGAGGATTAAAGGTAAAGTTGTCTGCTTTATTATAATAAAATATAAAATCTGTAGTACTTCCGTATTGATTTGTTTTTTGAACGATTCCAGATCTTCTTTTCCAAACAATCATACTATTAAAACCATTTTCGCCAAAGATCTCATCTAGTATTAGTTTTAAGTAACTACTCACTCTCACATCACAGTGAATATAAATACTTCCATCCTCTGCTAACAAATCGTGCATCATAACCAAACGTTCATAGAGCATAGCTATAAAGCTATCAGCGCCTTTACCCCAAGTATCACGATAAGCGATCTCTTCCATTACTGATGGTTTCTTAGTAAAACTTTCTTCATCATCCTCACCAATTTTTATCCCCATAGAAAAGTCTGCCCCCACATCAAAGGGGGGGTCAATATAAATTAATTTCAGCCCACCCTGAGCTTCTATCTCTTTACGTAGCGGGCCATTTTTGAGCGATGAAAGAATAAGTTTGTTGTCTCCCCAAATCAACTTATTTGTCCAGCCCGTAATCTGTCTTCCGGATGTATCAAAAAGAGT
>PKYU01000207.1 GCA_003132765.1 Chitinophagaceae bacterium
GCAATACCCATCATATTTGCTTCAGCAATGCCGCATTGGAAATATCTGCCAGGAAAGTCTTTTATAAAAGGATGTAATTTTAATGAGCCTGCAAGATCAGCAGTGAGCACTACTACATTTTCATTCTTTTTGCCCAGCTCATAAATACCTTCTCCAAAACCAGCCCTGGTTTCTTTTTCATTTTTTGCTATTACATCTTTTATCATAACTCAATTAGGTTTTTATAGAAAAACAATCCGTGCAAATTAACGATAAGAATGAAAGGTTAAAAATAATAATGACATTGAAAATTTAATCGGATTGCAGGCAATCCTTAATTCATCTGAAAATTTAAATTATTATGCAATGCTGCATCATCTTTTAATTTAAGTTCCCATTTCCATGCAGAGGACATCATTTCATCCAGTGAGTATTTGGGTTCCCAGTTTAACTTCTCTTTTGCCAGCGAATTATTGGCATAAATAGATACAATATCTCCCGGCCTTCTAGGGCCTATTTTGTAATCAAGCTTTACACCGCTCACTTTTTCAAATGACTTTATAACTTCCAGGACAGTAATTCCATTTCCGGTTCCAAGGTTAAAAACATCACAGGGCGTAGTATTTTTTCTTTTTGCCAAATATTCAAGTGCCAGAATATGGGCATGTGCAATATCGCAAACATGAATATAATCCCTGATACTGGAACCATCTCTTGTGGGATAATCGTCACCATACACCATAAATTGAGGAATTATTCCAATAGCAGTCTGTGTAATTGCCGGCACCAGGTTTTGTGGCTTTCCCAGTGGCAACTCTCCTATAAGTGCTGTAGGGTGGGCTCCGACAGGGTTAAAATACCGCAATAAAATACTTTGTGTCTCTCCCTTTTTTGTGACCTCTCTTACAATTTCTTCACCCATTTGTTTAGTGATACCATAAGGCGATTCACCAGGTTTTAGCGGACTTTTTTCCGTAACGAGAATTTCATCAGGACTTCCATAAACAGTGCAAGAAGAAGAAAAGATGAAATTCGGAATATTAAATTCGAGGGCGCATTTCAGGATGTTTATAAGCGACTCAAGGTTATTTTCAAAATACATTAATGGATTTTCGACCGACTCTCCAACAGCCTTGTAAGCGGCAAAATGTATAATGCCTTCAATGCCTATATTTTCCTGGAATATAGCATAGGTATCATCAAAATTACACAGATCTACCTTGTAATTTTTTACTGAGTTGCCGGTTATACTCTTGATTCCTTCCAACAGGGCCGTTGTAGATCTTGAATTATTATCCACACAAATAGGGTCATACCCGTTTTCAATTAAATCAAGGATGGTGTGAGCGCCAATATATCCGCATCCGCCGGTTACTAATATCTTCTTCATACTGCAAAGAAAAAGAAAAACATCCAATAGGCGCTGTCGCTAAATTAAATTGGTATTAAAAAATTGATTGAATTAGAAAATAGCTGCAGGGATTACAGTGTAATTTAAGCGGTTGTTCAGGGAGTAGTAATAAGAAAAAATACATATTCCCTTTTGCCTGGATAATAAACTTTGGCTGTTTTCATCAGAATACAAGAAAAAAGCACTTTGGAGTTTAACCTGGAAATAATTGTAATAATAATGGTTATCGAATTTTCAACAATTTTTTTGGAAAGAATTGATAATATTATTTGTAAGAAATAAAGGTTGAAATGGCTGCTTTTCATTCTAAATAAAAATAAATCTGGATAGGTTAAATATTACCTATTAACTATTAGATAATGACCAAATAATGTTTACTTAACATTGGCAAATTACATTGCACATCATGTGTTAATGCTTTTAGACTTTAAAGATTTCCGTAGGAAAAAACAGATTTTCTCATGCTGTACCGCCCCACATTCTTCTGGGGCGGTTTTTTTAAACATGGATTGAATTCTTCAAAAATTATTTCATTTGTTGATCTATGAATTTTTCTGCAATGCTTAAAGGGCGAAACGTAAACCTTTTTTTAATATGGTGCCCTCCGATACGATGCAGAACATCCCGAAGTGTTTCGATTACTTCTATCGTGTGATCACCCTTATTTACCATTACACATTCAGCCATGGCAGCATGAGCCGCGTCAGTAATTTCAGAACGAGTGGCTACTCCGGACTTATTCAATGTTTCCAATACCTGCGTGGCCCAAACTACCGGCACATGCGCTGCTTCACATATCCAGAGAATTTCTTCCTGTATTTCACTCATTCTTTCAAATCCGATTTCAACAGCAAGATCACCGCGTGCTATCATCACTCCAAATACTTCCTGTTCCATTCCCTGCAGTAAAAGGCCCGGTAAATTTTTTACGGCTTCCGGTGTTTCAATTTTAATAATGATATTCGGGTGCTTTGGTGAAATTGTTTCTAAGGTCTTTTGCAAAGCAGCCAGATCAGAAGGATATCGTACAAAGGAGTATCCTACCATATCGGCGTGTTCACAAATAAAGGGGAGACTNNAGACTATCTTTATCAAAATCAGTAAGAGGAGAAATAGAAATTTCAGAGTCAGGAAAATTAATTCCTTTGCCTTCCTTAATCTGTTTTTTACCGGCAGAAATCCGCAAGATGCGCATTGCAGCTTCGTCTTTTTTTGTTGTTTCAACAATTCCTTTAATAATGCCGTCGTCAATAAATACCCTTTCTCCTTTTTTCAACATGGCAACAATGCCGGGTTCATTGGGACTTATTACGATGTCGTCATCCTTAAACCCGCCGGCCTTTTCTGAAAGCCAAATCAATTCTCCTTCTTTTACCTTCACCTTACCTTTTTCTTTTCCTTTATTTATTATCCGTGTTCGTATTTTCGGACCAGCCAGGTCCATATATATTTTACAGGGAAGATTAGTATGCCTGATGGCTCTTTTCAGTTGATTGATCATCTTTGACCAGGTTGCTTCATCATCATGTGCACAATTAATTCGTGCCACATTCATTCCATTTTGCAGCAGGTTTTTGACTACTGCATAATTATCTGCAAAACTGCCATCAAATGTTACCATTATATAAGGTATAATAGGATCAACTTTTTGACCGAAAAGTATTCTGCTCTTTTTCAGCATTTGTTCAAGCGTATATTCATAAGTGCACGTATCAAGTTCTTGAAGTGTATATACTCTTCCTAATCGCTGTAAAATAGATTGCAGTTGACTGTGTATTTGGCTTTCCGAGCTGGCCAGGGAGGAAAGCCCGTAAATGTGAAGAGAATCCTGGAGTTCACGGATGTCTTCGTTTCGCAACACCAGGTAATGGATTAAGTTTTGAGCCGATTTAATTTGTTCAGGACGAATATCTTTAAAAATAGATTGCCGATTTTCGACCTCTGAAAGCATTTTATTTTCAAGTTCCGTTAGTTGTTGTTGTACTATTTCTAAAGGAATTTTTTTCACCTTTTTATTATAATTGAATGAATAAATATAAAACCTGGCATTTGCGGGATTAAAAACTCTATCTCTTGAAGAAGTCTTTTGAAAGATAATGATTGCCAGATTTTTTAATCACTATACTTTTTCTATTTGAGTAAATTATTTATTGCACAAAGATAAACGCGAAGGATTGAATACCCTGAAAAAATAGGCTGATTTCGGGATTGGGAATTTGTATGTACCTTATCTTTAAAGCCCAAAATGAATGTGCTGTCCAGGAAGAAAAGCAAAATAAAAAAGCTGTGTCCATTTTTGTTGGATCACAGCCCTTGTTCTATATACTCCCCCAAGTATTGATTTGCCTATAATCCTTAATTATAGAATTGCCTTATTATTATATGTTACTGATTTTAGGTTTTTTTCAGTTACAGCCAGTGCCTGTTTCGACAAAGGTGCATAATTTAATCCCATACAATATTGCTGGCCTTCATGAATTAACCACCACATTAATTGTAAAACCTTTTGAGCCCTGGCAAGCGAACGGCCATTATAATTTTGCTCTTTATAGAGAAGGACCCATGTAAAACCACTAATCGGATAGCCATTTGGCGCATCAGTATCTGTGATAAATATTTTTGCATCAGCAGGTAACGGCACATTTCCTGCAGCACTTACTGACTCAGTTGATGGCGCGATGAACTTTCCCTTTTTATTTTTGATCACTCCTTCCGGCATTTTATTTTGGATTGCGTAAGCCAGTTCCACATAGCCGATTCCGCCAGGCGTTTGCTTTACAAGACCGGATACACCTTCATTACCCTTTCCTCCAAGCCCGGTTGGCCAGTTTACTGCTGTGCCACTCCCAACTTTACTGCTCCATTCAGGGCTAACTTTTGATAAATAATTAGTAAATATATTAGTAGTGCCGCTTCCATCAGAACGGTGCACTATTAATATAGGCATTGCAGGAATATTGATTCCCTTATTTACCGAAGTTATCCGGCTGTCGTTCCACATCGTAATTTTTCCTAAATAAATGTCTGCGATAATATCCGGTGTAAAATTCAGGTTTGCATTAAATCCCGGTATATTATAAGTTATGACAACTGCTCCGGAACACATTGGAATATGAACTACAGGCACTCCTATCTTCTTTGTTTGGTCGTCGTTTAAGGGTGCGTCCGATTCTCCAAAATCAACCGTTTTATTGGTCAGTTGCAGAATACCACCCCCTGAACCTATTGACTGGTAATTTACCTGGATACCGGTCTTTTTATTGTATTCAGAAAATTGTTTTGAAAAGAGGGGATATACAAATGTGCCACCTGCTCCGAGAAGTGAATTATCATCTTGTGCATGCAGATCTGTTTGAAAAGATAGTGTCGCTAATAATAACAACGCAATTGAAAGATACTTTTTAGTATTTGAAATGAATTGTTCCATTTTTGTTTTTTTTGCAAAGAAAGGTGAACACCGTTAAGCCTGTGTTAAGAAATAGTTGCCTTTAGGTTAACAAATAGTAATCGTTTAAATCTGTTTCAAACTGTTGCAAAAAATTCAAAATGGCTTTCTTCGGGAATTTTATTAACCTTAAGGTAATACTGTGATAACAATTTGGTAACACTATAAGAATTCCTTTGCCGAAATAATATATGAGCAATTCTTTAACCAAAAATTCAATTTTTATGAGCAATTCTTTTAACAGGAATTCGATTTTTCTATCATTGTTACTTGTTAGCATTCTATTAAGTAATACAACAAAAGCCCAATTCGTTTCAAATTCTGACTCGGCATTTAAGGCAAAAAGTCCGAATTCAGGCCAGCTTTGGGGATATTCATTTGCAGACTTTTATTACAAAGGTCATACTGATACATTAAACAGGGGTGGCGGTAATCAGTATACAGGTGTTCCAAATAACAGAAACGCTTTCCAGATTCGCCGCCTTTATCTGGGTTATAATTATAATATCAGCAAGAAATTTACGGCTGAAGTATTACTTGAGGCTGCCAACGGGGCAACAAGCGGTGAAGCCTTATCCGATAGTAAACTGGCATTTTATATTAAACTGGCCAATTTGCGCATTAGAGATATCTGGAAAGGAACTGATCTTGTACTCGGCCAGATATCAACAGTGGCTTTCCCTATGTCGTCTGAACCAATTTGGGGGTATCGCTCTATAGAAAAAACAGTTATTGATATTCGCGGAACTCCGTCTTATGATTTAGGAGCTGCTTTGCAGGGAAAGTTCGATCCTAAAAAAGGAAATTTTGGGTATGATTTGATGATAGGAAATGGTACGGGAGCTAAGTTTGAAGGCGATAACTACAAATGGCTATATGGAGATATTTGGGGAAAATTCCTTGATAAGAAACTATATGTAAATTTATACATGGATTATAACGGTTTAGCCCCGGTTGCAGGTATGAACCATTCAAGAAGTATGATTAAAGGTTTTGTTGCTTATACCGTTCCTAAATTTACACTTGGTGTAGAAGCATATAGCAATCATCTGAAAAACGATGACCAGGCTACATTAATTTCCGGAGGTACTGTGGATGTTTTATCCGTAAATGCGTCCGGGATTTCAATTTTTATGAAGGGAGCTATTTTAAAAGATAAACTGAATTTCTTCGCCAGAACTGACTTTTTCAATCCGGATAACAAAATTGATAATAGTAAGTATAACAAATACATAGGCAATACAAGCGGATACAATGATCCTTCAACAAAAGAAAATTTTATAACAGGTGGTCTTGATTTCACTCCGATTAAAAGCGTACACCTTATGCCAAACATTTGGTATAACCATTACAAAAACCAGGGTTATGTTTCAAAATATGATAGTTATGATCTGGTGTATCGCCTGACATTCTATTATGTTTTTGGTAAATAATCTTCAAAAAGGATAAACAGATAATCATACAATCAATTAACTTACCAACCATTTCTAAAAATCATGAAATTAAAATCTAAAATTATTAACGTCCTTTTCGCTGCTTCCGTTCTGGCAGTCCTTAGCACACTTACAACCGGCTGCAATAGTGGCGGATCATCTGATAAAAGCGGCTCAGACTCAACAACCGTATCAGGAGATGATAAGACGCTATTGGGAGCTGGAAGCACCTTCGTGTACCCTTTGTTTTCTAAGCAGTTTTCGGAGTATAATAAACTTACCGGGTTAAAAATTAATTACCAGTCAATTGGTTCAGGTGGCGGCATTCTCCAGTTGACCAATAAAACGGTTGACTTTGGTGATTCTGATGCTCCCCTTACAGAGGAACAGGCACAGAAAATGGGAGTACCCGTTTTACACATTCCGATGTGTTCCGGAGCAGTGGTTATAAGCTATAATTTGCCGGAAGTAAAAGACACACTGAAATTAACGCCTGATATAATAGCAGGAATTTTCCTCGGCAAAATCACCAAATGGAATGATCCAAAAATAGCAGCAATTAATACAGGAGTAAAATTACCGGCAACCGATATAGTGATT
>PKYU01000514.1 GCA_003132765.1 Chitinophagaceae bacterium
AGTAGTTCTTCAAAATCTTTGATAGTGCGACTTACCACATATTTGTGATTGGACAGGTAAATATGGGTGTAATTAACATTGGCTTCCAGGTAAACAATATCACTAACTTTAATAAACTGCAATCCTTCATGGCTGGGAACGGCTATTCTTTTAAATTTTTTTTGAGGATGTGATAAGTGATCCAAAAGCAATTCCAGCCGCTGATTTGGACCACTGTTGTGTTTCTTGGCTATAGCCCTGTCAACAGAAGCTTTTAATTCATCAATATCNNATTCTTAAAACTCACTTGCTGCAAAAGATTAAATCCATTCAGTACCGGCATCTCAATATCAAGGAAGACGATGTCTGGTTTGTAGGCATCAATTCCGGCAATGGCTTCTAATGGCACGGAATAGGTTGCCTTAATTTCCACTGAAGGACAATGCTGTATTAGTTTTTGCTTCAACGCATTTAAACTATTTTCTTCATCATCAATTAATATGGCTCTTAACATGGTATTTATTTTAATTAACCCATAACCAAAATTGAACCCTTGTTCCTGTTGGCATATTATTATTAGCCAAATCGGTTATTACAACTCCCGGATGCACCTCATTATGATTGTGCATACTAATTCTTTTTTGGGCAATTTCAATGCCATAGGAAATGTGCCCGGATTTATTAATAGCATTTAGTTCCATAGCCTTTTGTCTTCCTACACCATTATCCATAACAGTATATTTAATATAGTCCTTTTCAAGACTGATGTTTATATTTAACAATTTGTCAGAATCCGATTTGTTCAGTAACCCATGATGTATGGCATTTTCAACAAATGGTTGCACAAGAAGCGGCGGAACCATGATGCCGCTATTAAGCAATTCCGGATCAGCCTGTAATTCAAAAGCAAATTTATTATTACTGCGGAATTGTTCCAGTTGAATATACAATTTCAAACTCTCAAAATCTTTATAAAAAGGAACAAGGTTTTTGGCTGAACTTTCCAGTATTAAACGGATCAGTTTAGCGAATTGATTGAGGTAAGTAGTTGCCTTTTCTTTCTGGTTAGTTTGTATCATATTGTCAATAGCGCTAAGACAATTAAAAATAAAATGGGGGTTCATCTGTGCTCTTAAAGCCATCATTTCAGTTTCGGCAATTTTCTGTTTCAATTCTGCTTTATTTCGTATGTTTTGAATTCTTTTTCTTACCAACCAAAAAATAGTGGACGTAATGGTGCCAATAACCAATAAAACAAACCACCAGGTAACCCAAAAGGGAGGTTTAATCGTAAATATTAACAGGGAATAAGCAGTACTCCATTTATCATTTTCATTGCCAGTTTTTATTTTAAAAATATAATCCCCGGTAGCAAGGTTTGAATATTGGACAGTCCGGCGAATATTGGCGTATTGCCAGTCTTTATCTATATCACTTAACTGGTAAGCAAACCTGATCTTATCTGCATCCTCAAATTGTACTGCTGTGAAATCGATAGAAATGTTATTTTCATTATGTTTTAGAATAAAATTTCTGGAAGGGTCAATAACCTGTTGCTGATCATAAATAGTAACACTATTGATGATTGGAATGGGCAGGGGAGGTGTATTAAGAATTTTATTGATCTGGATGAATGCTAGAGAATTTTTATAGCCATAAACGATAGAAGTACTTACGCTGTCATATACACTCACATTGGTTTCGTAGGCAGATATTTCAATATTGGAAAGATTATTGCTTTTTGTTTTGTAAGTATTCGTATTAAATTTAGTAATTCCCTTTTCGCTCAATATCCAGAGATTCTCTTTATTATCAGCATTTACGTTTGAGATAAAATCCGATAACAGGCCATTATTGCGTGTGAATTGTTTTACTTCATCTTTTTCGGGGTCATATCTTACTAATCCATTCCCATAAAAATCAGTCAGCCATAAATACCTATTCATCGCAATAATTGAAACGTAGGGTCTTCTCAATACCAGTTTGTTTATGCTATGTTCTTTTGGGAAAACATCCCATACATTTAATTGCCTGTTAAAACGCAATAAGCCATTTCCTCTGCTCGTAGTCATCCAGATATTGTGTTTATAATCTTCTGTTATTGAAGATATACTATTGGTTACTCCTGTATTTACATTATTTAACTGAATAATAGAATCGTTGATAATTTCAAATTCGCAATGTAATTGATTGAATTTATATATATACACATTATTAATTGCGGATATTGTAGTCATCCAAACGGTGCCTTCCGAATCACAAAAGACATTATTAAAATGAGCGTGTTTTGAACTTTCAGGTAGTGTAGCAGGCCGGGAAAATGTTTTTGAAACTGTATTGAATTGGATAACCCCATCAGAAGTTGCAAGCCAAATGACTCCTTTTTTATCTTCGCACATACTAAAAGTGAAAATGCGCTTAGCGACAGGTAAATTGTATAACTTATAATCCACCCGGTCTTTTTGCATTTCCACAAGGTTGTTATTAAACACGGCATAAAGATTATTATTAAGTGTAATGATGATATCGTAACAGTTTGAAGGATGTTTTCCATCATTGCTTATTTCTATTTCTTTAACCGATGGCAATTCAGTGTATTGAAAAAGTCCGCTAAAAGTGCCCATCCAATACATATTATTATTCCTGTCATGATAAAGCGTAATTCCCAGCGAAGTTTCATTGATCAACGAATATTTCATAGAAACCGGATCCACCTCATACAATCCCAAACCAGAAACACATATGAGTTTACCGGAGTTGTTTTTAAAGATGTCATTTATTGAACGGGCTTCGCCAGCTTCTCTAATATTGAATAATTGCTGCTGTGATTTATTGGTAGTTGGATCATATTTAAATAATCCCAGGCCCCAGGGTGCATACCATACCGTTTTATTATCTTCATCCAGCCAGATGCTCCTGAAAGATTTATATCTAAAATAAGGAAGATTATGGGGGTTATTATTATAATTCCAAACCTGTTTGGCTGCAAAGTCTATAATATATAATTGGTTGCCGGGCAACCAAATTCTTCCTGCACTATCCATTCGCCAGGTTTCAAATCTTAAAAAAATGCCTTTTAATACTTTTGTCCAGGGCAGATCCGTGAACCGTTCAATGTAATGTAGATTAGAATCAAGGATATCCAGTTCCCCGTCTTCATTCACCCATATTTGTCCCTGTTTGTCTTTAAAGAAACTATTGATGATGACATTACTGCCATAGCGCAAAGGGGGAAATTTGATTTTTTCATTCTCAAATTCTCCCGTTATGGTGTTCAGTACGGAAATGCCGTTACTGGTCCCGATAAGCAATTGGCCATATCGATATTCTACAATGTCAAAAATGTTATTACTACTTAAGCTATGTGTTATATCTTTTTCAGTGAAATATTTTTTGAACTCTAATCCATCATACCGGTTCAGGCCTTCTTTGGTACCTATCCATAAAAATCCCCTGCTGTCTTTTTTTATACAGTAAACAGTATTATTTGTCAGCCCGTCTTTGGTGGTAAAATAATTTTGTTTGCTATAATTATTCTGAGCTTTTGATAAAACTGTAATGCCAAAAAATATGATCAGAATTGCATGACGCATGATTTAAAACTACATAAAAATTTCAGTGTATTTCCCCAATTGTAATTCAGTTTACTATTTATTTGTTCTGATTATATTGATTTCTGATGGCGTTATTTTCAAATTTAATGGGGGATTAATGGTTCCCAAACCAATTGCTTGTAAGGATGCCCAACCAGTTCCCACAATATTTCCCGATCCTTTACCCCAGGAAGAATTTCCATTGAAAAAACCATTGTGATTATAAAAACGTAATTTACCATTTCCGTCAACTACATAAATCTGTCCCCAACCAGTTGAAAATACCTGTTTAGCAAGCGTCCATCCGTTACCTATTTTATTAGTGTTGCCTCCAAACCATTTGTTGGTTCCGGTAGCATATCCTGCATGTTTATACCAAAACAAATCGCCATTATTACCAATAAGGTAAATAACACCGGCTCCACCGGAAAAAGCAGCATAGAAATTTGTCCATCCCGAACCAACTTTTGCTCCGCTGTTTTTATCCCAGGTATAAGAACCATCTTTGTATCCAACGTGTTTATACCAAAGGAGGTCGCCGTTCTTTTTTACCATATAAATAACGCCACCCCCACCTGCAAAAGCTCCCTTTACATCAGTGTTCCATCCATTACCCACTACTTTTCCGGATTCCGTTGCCCAGTTAAAACTTCCATCCCGATAACCATTATGATTATACCAAACCAGGTCACCATTATCTTTGATAGCATAGATATATCCTTCGCCGTCATTAAAGACCTGTACAAAATTCCATCCTGCTCCGACCTTTGCACCGTTATTGTTTGCCCAATTAAAACTTCCATCCATAATTCCTGTATGGTTATACCAGAGGAGATTTTTTGTTTTATCAACTGCATAAATGACCGATGGTTGGAGGATAGACCCGCCATATAATAATCGTACTCCATATTTATCCCTATCACTAAGAAACCCTGCATTATTCCAATTAGGATTGCAATAGTTCATAATTGATTCCGCATCGTAAGGAGTTACCCACCAANNCCATTCTCACCCTCGATATCTCCATACTGGGCTATAACATCTTTCTGACAATCTAATGGTGCATCGGTTCTGCTTTGTTCATGCTCAAAACCCAGGGCATGACCGAATTCATGCACAGCGATCGCCTTTATACAAAACTCCCTTGTTGAACTACAAGGCTTGCCCCATGTATTAANNAATACATTCCATTAGGAGTGCCATCAAGTTTAGATCCCAGATCCACTGCGTGTGAACGGGAATCATCAATTAGAATCCTGATTCCCCTACTTTGAGCATTACAAGGCCCCCAGCCGGTAAACCGGAAGTTTGATTCTCTTTCCCAGGTACTGGCTATAGCATCCCTTACCCATCCTCTTTCAGTTACATTTGCAGCAGTGGCATTTTCCCAACAAACACTACATGTATTATTAGGCCATAAGGAGGATTGTAGTACGCTTAATCCCTGCGTTGTCTGCCCGATATTTTGTGCTGACAAAAAATTAATTACAAGGCACCCGCAGATAAATAAGAATAGCTTTCTCATAAATTATATGTTTTTGTGTTTAAAAGAAGAATATGAAATAATTAATAATTTGAAATAAAAAGTTTTTAAAAACAGTATTCACATACTTTTCGCTACATGGTCAGGATGGTTTATAAAATTCATTTTCCCTTTTTATCAAAAGGAAAACGAAAGTAGCCGTCGGTTACTTCAATTGTTTTTTCAGAACCATGGCTGGTAGCGGTAAAATAAAAACTGCCTTCCATTACCTGGTCATTGATACTGGTAATAGTCATTTCACCTTTCCTTCCTCCCCATAGTGGGGTGTCCCCATTTAAAATTTCCAGGTCAGCTGCATTGCCTTCTGAAAATTTTCTTTTTAGCCCCGCTTCCAGTCCCCGCATCCAGATATAAAATCCTATTGATTCGCCATTATTGTCCTCACCTTGTATCCTTCTTGAATCATTATTATCGTCAGGCAGCATCGAAGTAGCCTGCCATGCTTTACCATCAATCCTGGCTTTCATAAAATAACCGGTTTCTGTAGTGGATACATTACCANNAGCCTGAATTTGGTCTGATAATTTTTTTGCGTCTTTCTGGGTCTGACTTTTGCAGCCAGGCAATACCAGCATCAAGGCGGGTAGCAGTAATGCAACTATTTTCATTGATGTTTTATTTGATTAAACAGCAAGCTATCCAATCCGGTTGTGCCATACAAAGGCCCTTGAATAAATGGGCTGACTTTTCGATTGAACGGGCAGTATATGGTTAAAGACGGGTAACCTATAATTTTATTTCTTTTTACAATGCGGCTTAATTATATCGTTATGGTCATAGAGAA
>PKYU01000396.1 GCA_003132765.1 Chitinophagaceae bacterium
CCCAAATGGTAGTGAAGGGACTTGATTTTGAAAAAGTGAGCCTTGTGGGT
Organism: Chitinophagaceae bacterium; assembly: GCA_003132765.1. Lineage (GTDB taxonomy): Bacteria > Bacteroidota > Bacteroidia > Chitinophagales > Chitinophagaceae > Ginsengibacter. Next base: position 51 of record PKYU01000396.1, read on the forward strand.
ATTCTTGATGCCGATGGGTTATTAAGTTTTGCTGATTTCAGAGTAAATGAACGGGCTTTTCAATTGATGGAGCAGGTGAGTGGGAGGGCGGGTCGCAAAAAAGAACAGGGACTGGTTCTCATCCAGGCATCTAAAATCAATCATCCAGTATTATTATTTTTGCAAGAACATGATTACCAAAAATTTTATGAAAATGAGATTGCCATGCGCAGCCAATTTTTTTATCCACCTTTCAGCAGACTGATACGTTTAACATTAAAGCATAAAATAAAAGAGGTGGTAAATGAAGCAGCCGCGAAAATTGGACATTCTCTGATAAATAATTTTAGAAATTTAGTAGGACCGGCAGAACCTGTAATCAGTAGAGTCAGAAATATGTATTTGATGGAGATACTCTTAAAATTACCGAAAGATGCTACCCACATTAAAGCCCAAAAAATAGTTATTGGGAATAATATAGATCTTCTGAAGGCAGAAAAAAGATTCAGAAGTGTTGCTGTAATTATAGATGTTGATCCTGTTTAATGCCTGAAACTATCTTTCGCCAGCGAAGAATCGATTAATTATTTACTCTTTTTTTATTGATATCTTACCTTTTTTTTTGACAATTTTACCTAATGCAAATTCTTCAAAATTATTCCCTGAAAAGGTATAATACGTTCGGAATAGATGTGTATGCAAAAAAATTTGCTTCATTCAACTCTGTGTTTGAATTACAGGATATTTTACAATCGGGGTTAGACCACAGGCAGCACTTATTAATATTAGGAGGAGGAAGCAACATACTTTTTACTAAAAATTTTGATGGCCTGGTTTTAAAAAATGAAATCAAGGGAATAGAAACCATTCATGAGGAGGAGAAATACGTTTATGTAAAGGCTGGCGCCGGTGAAAATTGGCACCTGTTTTTGATGCATTGTGTAAATAAGAATTTTGCGGGAGTGGAGAACCTGTCATTGATTCCGGGTAATTTGGGAGCCGCTCCTATGCAGAATATCGGAGCATATGGTGTAGAAATAAAGGATATTTTTTATTCGCTGGAAGCATATTCCCTGGAAGAAAAGAGAATCACTACGTTTACACTGAATGATTGTGAATTTGGCTACAGGGACAGTATTTTTAAGAAAAAAGACAAGAATCAGTTTGTTATCTTAAATGTTACTTTCAAGTTAAGCAAAAAGCCACATTTTAATATTTCCTATGGAGCAATTGAAGAGGAATTAAAAAGAATGCAGGTGAAGGAATTGAGTCTAAGGGCAGTTTCAAATGCTGTTATTAATATTCGCAGTTCCAAGCTACCTGATCCGGCTAAAATTGGAAATGCCGGCAGTTTCTTTAAGAACCCCGAGATTGATAGCCAACAATTAAATGATTTACTGAACCAAATACCTGACAGTTCAGATTTACCATTTTATAAAATACACGAGGATAAATTCAAAATTCCGGCTGGCTGGCTTATTGAGCAATGTGGATGGAAAGGATATCGGAAGGGAGATACAGGCTGTTACGAAAAGCAGGCGCTTGTGCTGGTAAATTATGGAAATGCGACCGGCATGNNAAGCGAAGAAATCCAGGTGTCGGTAATGAAAAAGTTTGGTATTATATTGGAAACTGAAGTAAATATTAACTAATTATAAGCAGCGTATTTGCCTTCCCGAAGGTCATTCTATAAATTGCTTTATGAAAAAAATTATACCTACACTAATTATTTTCGTTTTCTTTACTAATCATCTTTTTGCCCAGGATAAAATTTATATGCTAAGAGGATCGGTAATTAATGCCAAGGTCATTGAAATTGGTACTGATGAAATCAAATATAAATTATTTGCAAGTCCCGATGGTCCCGTTTATGTTGTTGATAAATCAAACATAAACAGGATTGAATTTGCAGATGGCAGAATAGAAAAATATAAATTGAGTTTTAAAGATCCTGCGAACTATGAAGGCCAGTTAAGAAAGGCTGTCAAAATTAATTTCCTGGCACCGCTTTTGGGATACTCGCAATTTTCTTTTGAGAAATCTGTTTCGCCTTTAAAAAGTTATGAGTTTGGGCTTGGAATCATTGGAGCAGGAAAAAATTCCCAGGCTGATCAATATTACGTGAATGGGCAATATGAGACCTATCGGAGAAACGCCTTGGGAGCATTTGTTGAGGCAGGTTATAAGTTCAATAAACTTCCCAATTATATAAATAAGGGAACACGGATGTCACATATTCTACAAGGTACATATGTTAAGCCGACAGTAACTTTTGGTTATTATACTGACAATGCCTTGAATTATAAAACGGGCAATTCTGTTCTGGACNNGCTATAATTTTAAATTTTGGTCATCAATGGGTATTTGGGGACAAGTTTGTTGTGGATCTTTATTATGGTTTTGGCTATGCCTTTGACAATGAGCCGAATGATAATAATGATTATTATTCAACTAATATATACAACCATTTTGTTATTCAGAAAACCGGGCCAGGTCCTAACCTGGGCATAAGTGGAGGTTTAAAAGTCGGATTTCTAATTAAATAACTGATATGAGAAATTGAAAAAGAAAAACCAGGTATTTTGCCCGGTTCTTTCTTACTTAAAATCTTCTTCATCGAGTTCTTCATCCCTGAAGGCCTGCGGGCTAAAATTGAGCATGCTGCCCATCAGGTCTTTAAATTCAATCTTTCCATCCACAATTTTCTTACTGATAAGTGAATATGAGGAAAGGCCATGCAATACAAATTCAATAAGTAATGCGTTTTCTTTAGCATTGGTAGTTGGAAAATATTTTTTAACGAGGCCATACAATCCATCAACTTTGTATAATGATTGAATTTTTTCTTCATCTTTTAACCCAAATAATAAACTCAAATGATTGCCGGAATCAAACCATCTGGTAATCGCCCTGTAAGGATTTTCATCGGCTGCTTCCTTGCTTCT
>PKYU01000442.1 GCA_003132765.1 Chitinophagaceae bacterium
TGAAAGAGCCTGCAAGAAGTTTTTACAGAAAACTATTTCTTGAGGTATTGCAAAAAGGGCATGGCACATTGGCGTGTGTAATCAACTCAACTAAAAAGGAGCTGCCAAGAAAATCAGATGATGGTATTATTCTAAAAACAAAAATATCAATCCCTGAAACAATTAAAGAAGTGCTTGACAAAGATGACTTACAAGCAAATTCAATTCTTGAAGGACAATTTTCTCTGATTTCAGGAATGATGCAAAGTGATGGAATTACAGTTTTCAAGAATAATGGTGAAGTTGCAGCCTATAATGTTTTTGTAAAACACCCCACTAAATTATTAAAAACATCTACAAGTGGGGGTGCCAGAAGTCGAACTTATTTAACTTTGTGTGATATGATTGGTAATGGTATAGAATCTGCATACATTCAATCTCAAGACGGAAAAATTGAACATAAATAAAATGGAAAATAAGGCAATCATATTATGGTCTAATTCTGATTTACCAGTTTTACCTAAAAAGGTAGCTGACATTTCTGAACTTGTTAATTATGGTCTTCAATTATCACCTAAAGACCAAAAACAAATTGTAAAGGCATTTAACGATGAATCCTATGAAATGGTATCCACTTATATATGGACAAAAGCCATTAATTCACTAAGAAATCAACTTAGTAAAATGGGCATTCAGTTTATTGCTGAAATGTTAGATAGGCCTGACATAAATGAACACACAAATCTTCAGCAGGCTATTTCGGAATTTGAAGCAATTAGACTTGCGGAAGAATTAGGCGTTATTAGTGGCACAGCATCATTCAGGCTAAAAAAAGCTATGGAAACTGTAACTCACTTTAATCAACCAGAACTTGAAGCTGACCCAGAGAATGAGCTTTCTGAAGAGGAAACAAAAACAATTATTCGTTCTTGCATCCAAGGAGTTTTAGGATATAACAAAATAGAAGCTGCAATAGATTTTAAAAATTTCAGAATAGAACTTGAAGAAATAACATTACCTGAAGACAGTCCTTATATTATTAAATTATTACAAAGTCCATACTTTTTTCATAGGACTACAATAAGAATTCTCTTATCTCTTATAAAAACCACTACTGGAGCACAGCTTGAAAACTCACTAGCTAATTCCAATTTAATAATTCCAAAAATTTGGAAAAGCTTAAAGCATCCAGAAAAGTATCAAGTAGGAAGAAGCTATTCGGAACTTTTTACAGATGGAAAAACCAAAGCATCGAGTGGGATAAAACAAGTACTGTTAAAAGTAAAGGGATTTGATTTTGTTCCAGAAGATTTACGTTCTTCTTCTTTCATAAAAGTTGCAAACGAAATTCTACTTGCCCATGGCGGCCTAAACAATTTTTATAATGAACCTGCACCCACAAACACACTTTATAGAATGGGAAGTGTAATACCAATTCCTGCTTTTCCTATTTGCATGACAGCTATACTTTCGGTAAAGTTGGGAAACAGCTATGGAGTTTCAAACGCTGCACAGGACAGTGCAGTTTCTATGTTTAGAAGTGTTACACATGACAGATGGGTATATTTTTTTAATGAATGTCTTCCTACTGACGAACGACTACTTTATAAATTGCAACTAAACTATCCATCACAAAGATGGATAAGTCTATTCTCAGTAGATTTTATTGATACTCTTTTACCTGAAATTAAACAAAGAGATATCACTAATCTTTTGAAGTTTACTAGGGACAAAAAGCAAGACAAATTAAATCGCATTGCTGTAGATATGTATGGCAAATTAGGATATGCAAATAAGTAAAGGCCAGCATGCAACGTTCGGTCCTATGTATATAGCCCTAGAAAAGGATGATGTTTATTAGTATTTCTTTTGAAAGCAAGTGATATAAGAGGGTTTGATGTTTCGTTGTATCCCACCGTCCAAGTACACCCAAAAATAATAATATAGTTCTTTAATTTTGCGGTTAGCTGTTAGCGTCTATACCAATAATGAAATACATAATACCTGATGGAATGCTGTTCACAAAATGCTTTTTGGCTGAGACCGCTTTGTTGCCATTGTTCTATTAGCTCAAACATTCGATCACGCAACTCGGGTTGATTGATCATGAAATTTTATTTAGCTTACAAAGCTATCGATCATTATATTCTATGGCAACAGGTACTTGGACGGAGGAATACATTGCGCCAATACAAAATATAAATTTCGGGTTACAGTTACCNNATGGCAACAGGTACTTGGACGGCGGGATACGTAAGCCTGCCGGTAATTTCAATAAGGTTGCCTTTTTTAAGCCATATAGCAATTGCCGGGCTTATCCAATATGCACAGTTAACAAAGGTTGTAACCGTTACTCCTTTGTCAGTGTTTTTTGGTTTGTAATAGTCATTTACAGCAAATGTTGAAGTTTACCGCTTTGCGTTCATCTTTCAGTTTTGCTTCAACTGCATCTTTGGTTAATCTTCCAATGAGTACCATAACATTTGTTTATAAATATGAAATAATGATTGTTTACTGTTGATTGAATAATACCAGGTCTTGTACCTTTACCTTATTAGGATATTTTTCATGACTGTGGCGTTTTACTAAGTAATAGATAGTAATGTCCTCGTTCTGTGTGATTGCCCATGCAGATTGTAATGATTTTGAACGGGTACATTTTTTCTTTCTTTGAATTTCCCATTATATCCACATGAGTTGTGCTAAACGAGTTTGATGTTGCATAAATTGAAGTTTTAATTATTAAAGGCTATCTCGGCTCATCGCCGGAATTCGGACAGCTTAGGCAACCCATAATAGAAGCGTTGGAAGGAAGTTAAGGTTTTTGACATAAAAATACAAGCCAG
>PKYU01000023.1 GCA_003132765.1 Chitinophagaceae bacterium
CAAAAATAGGCTTTTCACAACCTAGGCACAAAAGAATACATTGACGGGCTTCGTTGTAGTTACCCTTCAAAAATAGGCTTTTTACAACTGCAAGACCTGTTGTAGAAGTTGATGTGGAGTTGTAGTTACCCTTCAAAAATAGGCTTTTCACAACAAGTATTCGATTCAAAAGGAGTCTAATGCTGTTGCAGTTACCCTTCAAAAATAGGCTTTCTACAACCAGGTGAAGATGCAAGACCTGTTTGGGTTAGTTGTAGTTATCCTTCAAAAAAAGGCTTCTCAAAAAATAAACAACAATCACAACAACCTAAATAAATTGTAGTCACGCTTCAAAAATAGGTTTTTCACAACTGAAAGGATCATTCCAATACAGAACACAATGTTGTTCTTACCCTTCAAAAATAGGCTTTTCACAACACACCCATTAAGCAAATCAATAATTGTTTGGTTGTTCTTACCCTTCAAAAATAGGCTTTCTACAACACCTTTTTGTAGGTGAAAATGAATTAGAGGTTGTTCTTACCCTTCAAAAATGGGCTTTCTACAACTTCGAACATCCTCCCAGGTTCGGAGCTCGTTTTGTTCTTACCCTTCAAAAATATTCATATCATCTCTCTACAAAATCAAACAGACCTTTAGTCTTGCAAAATTTAATAATTGCCTTTTTAATAGTGTTATAATAACGAGGGTTTTGCAATTGCTGGTGCAGGGCATTATTGCGGTATACAATAAGATATTCATATTGTATACCTTTTATGTCATTTTTTATTGCATGAAAAAGCTGTATACCTGCATATTTTTCAATGTTTTCATGATTATCAGGAGAAAGATCCCTATTCCCAAATGGTATATAAAACGGAGGCAAATGGTTGTCGTTAATTTGTTCTTTCAATGCGATTTCTATATTGGCATAGTTATTTTCCACCAAATATTTTTCCGCCTGCATTAAAAGAAAAATATCATCGAGTGAATTTGCAATTTTTTTCTTTATTTCCGCATTGATCCCCCTCTTTTTTCCATCAACATATTGTAAAGGCTTTTGCCTGTCCATTCCCTCACCATTCCGGTACCAGTCAATATAGTTATAGATGTATTTATTTTCGTATTGCTGATATTCATCATCCAACTTGCGGGCAGATATGGTCATGTAATATGTATTACCTCTGTGTGTTTCACCTTTTTCCTTTCTTAGCTCAAGTAACAGCTCCTGCTGGTATATTTTAGTATACGGGCTTATGGATTTGTAGGGTACATCAAAATATTCCTTTTCGTTTCTTGTAATGTTACAACCCTCGTTGGCAGTATTGGGTTCGCCATAAGCCTGGTTCCAGTAATGGCAAGCAATCTGCCAAAGTATTAGCTCTTCAGTTTTTAGTGCATTGAGTTGATAATAAACACCTGTACCAATATGCTGCTTTCCGTTATGTAGAGGAAAAGCTTCCTCTTTAAAAAGTACCGGCATTACCTGCTGCATCAAATAGTCAGTATTAGTGAAAGGCTTATTTTCTGAAAGTAAAAAACGCATCAATGAAAAATCTGTAAAACGTTTTTCATCAAAGCCAGATTTTGACTTCCATTGCTGTAGTTTCTCTTTACCTGCCAGCGATTGAATATTTATCAATTCGGGAGGAGCGCTTAAAGTATAGGCAAAGCGATTTTTTAAATCTTCTTTCTTCTTATTCTTGTCCTCTTCGCTGGTTAGTATTTCCGGCAGGTTTATTTTCAGCAGCCTGGCTATACCTTTTTTGTTTGCTTCAGTAACAGAAGCCTTAATCTCAGTAAATAATTGCACATATTTACTAATTGCTACATTAAATAAATCTTCAAGCCTTACACATTTTTCTAAATCCTCAGCAATGTGAGAAAAATAGGCGGCCTTCGATGCGAAAAAGCTTCGGAAACCGGAAGTATCATAATACCTGCCGTAGAAGCGGATGAAATTAAAAGCTTCGAGGTATTCCATGCCATCCAGGGATTCGTGGCGGATTTCATCTACAGATTTGTTTGCCGCAAAAGCATCTTGTAAATAGCTTAGATGGATGTATTGGAATACAAAATCTATTTTACGCCTTGAAGCAAATTTCCATGGTGCTTTTTGAATTCCATTATGTTCCAAAAAAGTATTCAAATTCAAAATTCTCTCATCCAGTACATTTTTTAAACTGTCAACGGAAAGTTTTTTTTGAGTTAACGTTTTGGCTTCATCGTCAGACAATGGGTTAATAATAGATCCCGGGTAAGCAATTTGAGGGTTAAGGCCAAGGTTACCGGAATAATTCTTAGCTAAACGGCTCTTATTATATTCGATGATGTAATGAATAAGCCTGCTTTTAATTGCCTCGCCTTTTGGTCTCCCAAGATGTATATCGGCAAATACCCATTTCATTAAGAAATCCGGTGAAATTGTAATTTGAATGGGTTTTGTCGTTCCTTCAGGCGTATATTGAAACAAGGCATTCCGGCGTTTGATACAAAAGTTATCGTAATTCTTATCTGGCGTCTTAAAAATGAAATTCTTTTTTGCTTCATTAAAGATATTGCGAAGGCGGCGCTTTTCTGCTTTATCTTCAGTGCGCTTTATCCTGTTTTTGAATTTAGTAGTTGTTTCGGTAATATTATTATCATAAAGATATTGTAGTCGTTCTTTGGGGGTTTTATAATAGGCAATTTCAAAACTATCGAGCAA
>PKYU01000084.1 GCA_003132765.1 Chitinophagaceae bacterium
ATTGGCTAACACAAAGAGTAATTTCATTGCCAATGCATACTGAACTTGATGAAGAGCAACAAAATTTTATAACTGAAAAAGTGTTGGAATTCGTAAATAGATAATAAAAATGAATATTGCGGTAATAGGAACAGGTTATGTCGGATTAGTTACCGGCACCTGCTTTGCGGAGACAGGAAATATGGTTACCTGTGTGGATATTGATGAACAAAAAGTAAAAAAACTGGCCTCAGGAAAAGTGACCATATATGAACCTGGCCTTGAAAAAATCTTTGAAAGAAATGAAAAGGAAGGGCGCCTGAGATTTACGACTTCTCTTACGGAAGGTATAAAAGATGCAAGCATTATTTTCCTTGCATTACCTACACCACCTGATGGTGATGGCAGCGCAGATTTAAAATATGTTTTAAGCGTTTCTACGGAGATTGGGCTTTTGCTGGCAGAAAACGATTATAAAGTGGTCATTGATAAAAGCACAGTGCCAGTTGGCACTTCAGAGAAAGTGCATGAAGTAATTATGCAAAGTTTACTGAAAAGAAGAATTGTAAACGGAGAATTACTTTTTGATGTGGTAAGCAACCCGGAATTTTTACGGGAAGGTGTAGCCGTAGAAGATTTCATGAAACCTAACCGGGTAATTATTGGGACTTCCTCAGAAAGAGCCCGGAAATTATTAGGTCAATTATATGCTCCATTTGTTCGCCAGGGGAATCCTATAATTTATATGGATGAACGATCCGCGGAACTTACCAAATATGCAGCGAATGCATTTCTGGCAACTAAAATTTCATTTATGAATGAGGTATCGCAAGTGTGCGAAAAACTTGGCGCAGATATAGACCTGGTAAGAAAGGGCATGGGAAGCGATGATAGAATAGGCAGAAGATTTTTATTTTCGGGTATNNCTGATAGTGCTCAATACGATTTTAAAATACTTGAGGCTGTTATGGCGGTTAATGAAAATCAAAAAGTTCACTTAATACCAAAAATCCTTTCATTTTTCAATAATCAATTGAAAGGTAAAAAAATTGCGTTATGGGGATTATCTTTCAAGCCAAATACAGATGATATAAGGGAAGCGCCATCATTGCAAATTATTAAAGAATTATCTGCCAAAGGTGTGATCATTTCTGCATATGATCCGGAGGCAATTGAAAACGTCAAAAAAGAAATCGGAGATCAAATTTCTTATGCAGAAAATCAATATGATGCGCTTGAAAACTCCGATGCCCTGGTTATTGCAACTGAATGGAGTGAGTTCAGAACACCTGATTTCAACAAGATGAAGTCACTTCTAAAAAGACCCGTAATTTTTGATGGAAGAAATGTTTTCGAATTATGCCAAATGGAGGAAATGGGATTTTACTATGAAAGTATTGGGAGGCGGGTGGTAGGCAAGAAATAGTGTTGTTGTTGTGGGAAAAGAATTATTATTAAAAACAACCTTTTTTAAAAATAGGAAAGTGGATCAAAAAAGAATTCTTATTACCGGTGCAGCAGGATTTTTAGGCTCTCACTTATGTGATCGGTTCATAAAAGAAGGAATGCATGTTATTGCAATGGATAACCTTATTACCGGGGATCTCAAAAATATTCAGCACANNGAGAATTTTGAATTTTATCATTGTGACGTTTCGAAATTTATTTATGTTCCGGGAAAACTGGATTATATTTTACATTTTGCATCTCCGGCAAGCCCGATTGATTATTTAAAAATTCCAATTCAAACTTTAAAAGTTGGTTCACTAGGAACACATAATTGTCTAGGATTGGCATTGTCAAAAAAAGCAAAAATTTTAGTGGCTTCTACAAGCGAAGTCTATGGTGATCCGCTTGTGCATCCGCAAAATGAAGAATATTGGGGAAATGTGAACCCGGTTGGTCCAAGAGGAGTTTATGATGAAGCCAAGCGTTTCCAGGAGGCGATTACAACTGCCTATCATTCATTTCATGGGTTAGAAACGAGGATTGTAAGAATATTTAACACCTATGGGCCAAGAATGAGGCTTAATGATGGCAGAGCCTTGCCAGCATTTATAGGACAGGCATTGCGAGGGGAGGACCTGACGGTTTTTGGAGATGGAAGCCAAACAAGAAGTTTTTGTTATGTAGATGATCTGGTTGATGGTATATTCAGGTTGCTACTTAGCGATTATTCAAAGCCGGTAAATATTGGCAATCCGGACCAGATAACATTAAAAGAATTTGCTGAAGAAATCATTACTCTTACCGGAACCAAACAAAAAATTGTTTATATGCCTTTACCGCAGGATGATCCCAAACAAAGGCAGCCGGACATCACAAAAGCAAGGCTGCTATTAGGCTGGCAGCCTAAGGTAAACAGGGCCGAAGGATTGAAAATAACCTTTGAATATTTCAAATCTTTGCCTAAAGAAGATTTGTATAAATTACCAAAAGAATTTGAAAGCAAAAGGTAGGAATTCCTCATATTNNGTTGTAAATAATGAAAATGTATCAGGACTTAATAAATAAGAAAAAGAAGCTTGCTGTAATTGGGTTGGGTTATGTTGGCCTTCCAATTGCTCTTGAATTCGCAAAGAAAATCTCAGTGATTGGATTTGATATTAATGCAGAAAGAATAGAGTTAATGAAGCAGGGTCAGGATCCAAGCAAAGAATTGGAAAAAGAAGCGTTTGATTATTGCGATATTGAATTTACCAGNNAGTTTAGATAAGTTAAAGGAAGCTAATTTTTTTATCGTAGCCGTTCCCACGCCTGTTGATAAACATAATGTACCTGATTTGGTTCCGGTCCAAATGGCTAGTAATACGATGGGAAAGGTTGTTAAGAAAGGAGATTATATAGTGTTTGAAAGTACAGTTTATCCCGGGTGTACCGAAGAAGATTGCCTGCCGGAAATAGAAAATTTATCAGGTCTGAAAGTTAAATCAGATTTTAAATTAGGTTATTCTCCGGAAAGAATAAACCCGGGAGATAAGGAGCATACTTTGAGCAGTATTGTAAAAGTAGTGAGCGGGTGCGACGAAGAAAGCCTGGATACAATTGCCAAAGTGTATGAATTAGTAGTGAAGGCCGGTGTGCACAAGGCATCCAGTATAAAGGTTGCTGAAGCAGCAAAAATTATCGAGAATACACAAAGAGATTTGAATATTGCTTTGATGAATGAACTCTCAATTATTTTCGATAAAATGGACATCAATACATTCGAGGTACTTGAAGCTGCAGGAACAAAATGGAATTTTCTGAGATTTCAGCCTGGTCTTGTTGGCGGACATTGCATAGGTGTGGATCCTTATTATCTTACCTATAAATCTAATTTGCTTGGCTATGAATCTCAGGTTATCCTTGCAGGGAGGTCAATCAACGATGGAATGGCTGCTCATATCGCAAAAAAGGTTTTGATGCACATCATTCAAAATGATGGCGATGTAAAAAAGGCAAAGGTGTTGATCATGGGTGTCACTTTCAAGGAAAATGTGAGCGATATTAGAAACTCTAAAGTAGCCGATGTAGTAAAAGAATTACAATCATATTCTTTGCAGGTACATGTAACCGATCCCTATGCCAGCAGTAAGGAATTAAAGCATGAGTATGGATTTGAACTTACAGATAAGATACTTGATGATTATTCAGCAGTAATTGTAACTGTTCCTCACAAGGACTATTTAAAAATGGATGACAAGGATTTCTCGAAAATTACCAAACCAAACGCGATTATTGCCGATGTGAAGGGAATATATCGTGGTAAGATAAAGAACAGAACTTATTGGAGTCTTTAAATACAAAATGATAAAAATTGAATCATACATTTCATAATTCCGACTTGAGCAAGGTATCTTTCTTAATTACCGGAGGAGCTGGTTTTATTGGTAGTCATATAGCCGAATATTTATTAAAAAATGAAGCAGATAAAGTGAGGGTATTGGATAATTTATCCAACGGTTTTCAATCAAATCTTGATATACTAAGGCAATATCCTTCTTTTGAATTTTTAGAGGGTGATATCAGAGATATTGAAACATGCAGGCGTGCATGCAAGGGAATCGATTATGTGTCACACCAGGCGGCATTGGGTTCCGTCCCCCGTTCCATCAAGGAACCTTATTTAACCAACGACGTAAATGTAGGCGGGTTCGTGAATGTCTTAAAAGCTGCTGTAGAAAATAATGTAAAGCAATTTGTTTATGCATCATCCTCATCGGTATATGGGGACGAACCAACCTTACCAAAAAGAGAAGAAAGAACCGGTAATTGTTTATCTCCTTACGCAGTTAGTAAGAAAACAAATGAGCTTTATGCCGATGTATTTTCAAGAGTGTATAATATTCCAGTTTTAGGTTTCCGCTATTTTAATATTTTTGGGCCGCGTCAGGATCCTGACGGACCATATGCAGCCGTCATTCCACTTTTTGTAAAAGCGATCATGAATAATACTTGGGCATTCATAAACGGAGATGGTAACCAAACAAGGGATTTTACCTTTGTAGAAAATGCGGTACAGATAAATATAAAGGCAATGCTCTCTCAAAATGATGAAGCAAGAAATAAAGTGTATAATGTAGCTATAGGGGAGAACTATTCTGTTAATTTTTTATATAATTCTATCAAGGAATATTTAAAAAGTAATATAAATGCTGTTCATCGCGAACCGAGAGAAGGCGACATACGGAATTCCCTTGCAGATATTTTCCTCGCAAAACAATTATTAAATTATGAGCCCACTNNATCCCTTAAATAAGGTTTAAAACTTTTTTAATGCCTTTTATATCCACTTCTTTTTCTGGGTTACTAATTTTTGAACCTAAAATTCTTGAAGATAACCGGGGATATTTTTTTGAAAGCTATAATAAAAAATATTTTTCAGCCAGCGGAGTTGAAATTGATTTTATACAGGATAACCAGGCAAGTTCTTCATTTGGGGTAATTCGTGGTCTCCATTACCAATTGCATCCTTATGCCCAGACAAAATTAATCAGGGTCTTGAACGGGAAAATTATTGACGTAGCTGTTGATATCAGGAGAAATTCACCAACATATGGAAAAGCGTTTACGATAAAATTGTCTTCACAAAATAAGAAGCAGCTTTTGATACCTAAAGGATTTGCTCATGGATATTCAGTTATTAGCGAAATAGCCGAAGTATTTTATAAATGTGATTCATTTTACAATAAAGAAAGTGAAGGTGGTATTGCCTGGAATGACCCTGCATTAAAAATTGACTGGCAAATTGCTCATGAAAAAGCAATTATTTCTGAGAAGGATTCCTTTCTTCCGACCCTTAAAAATTCTACGCATAATTTTGTATTTAATGGGTAATAAACAATATACGGGTGAGATTTCAAATCATAAAATAACTATTCTTATAACCGGCGCAAACGGTCAATTAGGAAGTGAAATCCGGCAGCTTTCTCATAATTATTCCTTTTATAACTTTTTATTTACTTCCAGGGATGTTCTTCCCATAGAAAATTCAGATGTGCTAAATCAATTTTTTGAAAAACAAAAAATTGATTATTGCATCAATTGTGCCGCTTACACTGCAGTGGATAAAGCCGAAACAGAAAGAGAGAAGGCATTTCATATCAATGGAGATGCAGCGGGCAATTTGGCTAAAGTTTGCTTCAATCATCAATCAAAACTCATTCATATATCCACTGACTATGTGTATGATGGCACTAAACATCTTCCGCTGAAAGAAGAAGATCCGGTAGCGCCTTTGAATATTTATGGATTGTCCAAACTTAAAGGCGAGGAACTAGTTCAGGGTCATTATCCCGGAGCGCTTATTATAAGGACATCCTGGGTGTATTCAGTTTATGGAAATAATTTTGTTAAGACTATGCTTCGTTTGTTTAAAGAAATGGAAAGCCTGAATGTAGTTAATGACCAATTAGGCTGTCCTACAAATGGTGCAAATCTTGCAGGTGTAATTATGAAATTCATAGAAGGCTTTGAGAATAATAATTCGTATAGTGGGATTGTAAATTATTGTAACAGCGGAATTACTACATGGTTTGATTTTGCTTTGACAATAAAAGAATTTGTTAATAGTAGTTGTGTCATTCATCCTGTTTCCACTGAACAATATCCAACGCCGGCAAAAAGACCAAAATATTCAGTATTGGATACTTCAAAAATTAAAACGATGCTTCATATTGAAATTCCGGATTGGAAAGAAAGTTTATATAAATGTCTTCTCACATTGCAAGAGATTTGAAGGATAAATATTTACCACCATATATTTATTATGTAGTTATTTTTTGTCCTAATTAGAAAAATATTTATTTCCTGTTGAGCTATATTTGCGATTCTTTAGTTCATTTTAATATTCAATTCATGAAATTTTTTAGAATTCTGTTTTTATTCCTATTTTATTACGGCTCTGCTGCTGATGCACAAATAAATCTTAATGATACATTATCTGTAGATACCAACGTCAGGATTGGGAAGTTGAGCAATGGACTAACTTACTACATTAGAAATAATAAAAAACCGGAACAGAAAGTTGAGCTAAGATTGGTTGTAAATGCAGGATCTATTCTTGAAGATGATGACCAGCAGGGGATTGCCCATTTGAGCGAGCATATGGCATTTAATGGGACAACTCATTTTAAGAAAAATGATATTGTTTCCTTTTTACAATCTATAGGCGTGGAATTTGGAAATGATTTGAACGCAGGAACCTCTTTTGATGAAACTACCTATATTCTTCCCATCCCCACTGACAAGCCGGGTAATATTGAGAAAGGATTTCAAATATTGGAAGACTGGGCCCATAATGTTACCTATGATAGTAACGATATTGATGGCGAGCGTCCTGTAATTCTTGAAGAAAGAAGATTGGGAAAAGGAGCAAATGACCGGATGTATCGGCAAATCTACCCTGACCTGTTGGCCGGCTCATTATATTCAAAGCGCCTTCCAATTGGGATTGATAGTATCATCATGCACGCCAGCTATGAAACCATTCGAAAGTTTTATAAAGACTGGTACAGGCCGGATCTTATGGCTGTTATTGTGGTAGGTGATATTGATCCTAAGAAGGCAGAAGGCTTGGTAAATAAATATTTTAGTGGATTAAAAAATCCGGAAAATGAAAGGCCAAGAATACAACCAGCAGTACCACAATATGAAAAAAATACAGCTAAGGTGGTAACCGATAAAGAAGCGACTAATTATACAGTAATTGTATATTATTCTGCTAGTAAAATTGAGCCTATACATACATTAAATGATTATGAAGCAGATATTGAAAAGAATCTTTTCACAACACTTCTGAACCAACGCTTACGCGAACTTACTCAAAAAGAAAATCCTCCATTCCTTTATGCATTTACTGATTTTGATTCTTATGCAAGAGGGTATGAGTCTTTCAGCGCGAACATAGGTTTGGGAAACAGCGACAGTACCGAAGGCCTGAGAGCATTTGAAATAGAATTGGAACGCGTAAAGAAATATGGATTTACGAAGCCTGAGCTTGACAGGGCAAAAAGTAATATGCTTAAGAGAATGGAAACAATGAATAATGAAAAAAATAAAACCGAATCGGCCAATTATGCTTCAGAGTATATCCAAAATTTCCTAACGCAGGAACCAATTCCTGGTATTGAAAACGAGTATAAATACTATAAAGAATTATTACCCCAAATAACCTTGAATGATATAAATGAAATTGGCAATAAGCAGCAACAAAATCCTAAACAATTCATTGCTCTCCTGGGGCCAGAACCGAAATCAGGGAAAGAATTACCTACACCAGAAGACTTGATTGTCGTAGCAACTTCAATTGGTAAGATGGATATCAAACCTTATGAGGAAAAAGTAATACCCACTACGTTACTCAAAGTTATTCCTAAACCAGGAAAAATTATTGCAACAAAAATTAGNNTTACAGTAACTCTTAAAAATACCAATTTCAAAAATGATGAAATATTGATGAGTGCAATAAGACAGGGAGGTAAAAATAATTATGGTGTAAAAGATAAGTTTAATGCGGAATATGCTACATCAGTTATCAGCAGCATGGGGGTTGGAGACTTTTCACCAGTCGATTTACAAAAAGCGCTTTCAGGCAAAACAGTTAAAGTAAATCCGGTGTTTTCAAATATCTCAGAAGGTATTAGTGGCAGCAGCTCAGTGAAGGACGCGGAAACAATGTTGCAATTAATGTATTTATATTTCACATCACCCCGTATGGATTCAACACTGTTTAAATCATATATCCAGAAAAACAAGGCGCAACTGGCATTTTTAAGTTCGAATCCGCAAGTGGCTTTTATTGATACTTTATATAAAGTTGTTTATCAGAATAATCCGCTGGCACCTGTTGCAATTCCAAAACCGGAGAATTTTGACCAGATTGATCTCACAAGGCTTATGCAGATTTACAAAGAACGATTTGGAAATGCATACGGGATGCATTTTACATTTGTTGGTAGCATCAGTGAAAATGAATTAAGACCGTTGATGGAAAAATATATTGCCAGCCTTCCCCCCTCTCCAAAAAATTTTGAATACGTAGATAATAAAGTCAGACCGGCAAAGGGAAAAATAAATTTTACCGTGCATAAAGGAAAAGAACAAAAGAGCCTGATTGTAGAGGTATATAGTGGTGAAGTTCCATACAGTGATGCACTGGATATGAAGGCCGACGCAATAAGTGAAATATTAAATATCCGGATAATTGAAGAATTAAGAGAAAAGATCCAGGGAATTTATACTGGAGGAACTCAGTCTCGTTTTGAAAAGCTTCCTTACCCGCATTATACATTTTTTGTGCAGCTTCCTTGTGGACCTGAAAAAGTAGATACACTATTGTATGCAGCAAATAAGGAGATCGGGGATCTGATTGAAAATGGCCCATCAATGGAAAATATGGAAAAGGTAAAACAACAATGGTTAGAGAAGTATAAGGTAAATATTAAAGAAAATGGAACCTGGCTATCAACCCTTCAAGATTTTTATTTTCCCGGTAACGATCCGGACTATTTTATCAATTACGAAAAAAAGGTAAATGCTTTAACAGCCAAGGATGTGCAGGAAGCGGCAAAGCTTTTATTATCAACTAATAATGTCATCACAGGAATTCTGGATCCGGGAGAAAAATAATAGTAAAATGAAAAGGCAAATTATTTGTCCGATAAATACTTCTTTTTGTTCTCGAAATTTTAATATTGCATAAAAAATTGATTTCAACCATTCCATTTATTCATGAATGTAGAAGAAATAAGAGATTATGCTTTGTCATTAAAAAAGGTTACTGAAAGTTTTCCCTTTGGAAATGATACTCTTGTATTTAAATTATCTAATAAAATTTTTTTACTGGTATCACTTTCCTCAGAAGTTTTACAATTTAATGTGAAATGCAATCCCGAGGAAGCCATTGAACAACGGGAACAATATTCCTGTATAATGCCGGGATATCACATGAACAAAAAGCATTGGAACACCATTATTGTAGATGGTCAATTATCGGCCAGCCAATTAAAAAATTTTATTAACAACTCCTACAAATTGGTAAACAGAAAGAAATAGGATTTTAAAAATAGGAAGTCCTTTTTCAAAGAGAAAATTCATGAACATCATTATTATACCCATTTTAAAATGATATGTTGAAATTGAGTTTTGTTGACCAGAAATCAAATAGTCTATTTTCTTGCATGACTGCCCGTTTATTAACTTGTTAACTTAACGCCTCTGCAATTCCCGCTCTCTCTTTATGTATCATTTTTAAATTACATTTGAAACTTATTATTCATTATTGAGGAAGTATGAAAATTATTGACTGGTATATTTTAAAAAAATTCTTTCAAACCTTTATATTTTTTCTATTATTGCTCACCGTGCTTGTGGTCATTATAGATTTAAGCGAAAGGACTGATGATTTTGCCAAAACAGGACTCCCCGCCAAAACAATCATAGAACAGTATTATTTTGGTTTTATACCCCGTATTGATGCAATGCTTTTTCCGCTTTTCATTTTTCTCTCTGTAATATTTTTTACATCAATTATGGCAAACCGGTCGGAAATTATTGCCATTCTCGGCAGCGGTGTTAGTTTTGGAAGATTTTTGAGACCTTATATTTTCGGGNNGACCATTTTTCTTTGGTGGTGCAACCAATATGTTCTTCCGGGAGCGAATCTGAAATGGGCCACGTTTAACTCAAAATATATTGATTACAATTACGCTAATTATCAAAATACCTCCACAATCAGCAATAAATATTTTAAGCTTGATTCAAATTCTTATGCGGGGTTAAGATATTATGATACTATAAATCGGAATGGGAGTAATTTTTTTATCCAAAAATTTAAAAATACGAACCTGATTTATAACCTCAAGGCCCAAACTATTACCTGGGACACGGCTTCCAAAAAATGGAAATTAAATAATATCATTGAACGTAGCATTAACAGTTTACACCAACAGGTTAAATCAATTCCCGAAATGCAAATGAATTTTAATTTTAAATCTCGTGATTTGCAAAGGGATGACTATATGAAAGATAAGCTTTCCACACCTGATCTTAATGAGTATATTCAGCTTGAAAAATTACGTGGAGCTGAGGATGTAAATACATTATTACTTGAAAAACATAACCGGAATGCAAATCCTGTTTCCGTATTTATCTTAACGATAATTGGGGCTTCTGTTTCTTCACGTAAAATTCGCGGAGGTAGTGGTTTCCACCTCGCTATTGGCGTGTTGATTTGTGTCTTATATATTTTGGTAGGAAGGTTCTCTTCAGTATTCTCTATGAAAAGCAATTTTCCACCGCTGATCGCGGCATGGTTACCCAATGTTGTTTTTGGAGCTTTGGCATGGTATTTATTCGTACGCAATTCAAAATGACAAAATTTTGAATTCATTTGAAAAATAATTCCAATAATTTAATATTTCTTTTGTTTCACATTTCTTGTAATGTTAACTTTAGGCCAATAGAATTATTTTGAAAAAGCAATCATAATTTTAAAAGTTTTTACTTATGGGTGTTATAAAAGATAAATTTAAAGATAAATCAGATATATTAGCTGCAGAAGTAAAAGAGCTATTAAAGGAACATGGAGAAAAGGTGGTAGGTGAAGTAAAACTTTCCCAAATTTACCAGGGAATGCGCGGAATCACTGGTCTCGTAACTGAAACATCATTGCTTGACGCACAACATGGTATCAGGTTTAGGGGATATTCAATTCCTGAACTGCGGAAAAAATTGCCAAAAGCAGAAGGAGGCAGCGAACCATTACCGGAAGGATTATTTTATTTGATGTTAGTAGGTGAATTACCTAAAGAGGCAGATGTGCAGCATGTAAGTAATGTATGGCAGCGCCGTAGCCATGTGCCCGGTCATGTATTTCATACTATTGATGCATTGCCTTTAAGTGCACATCCTATGACTCAATTTGTAGTGGGAATAATGGCTTTGCAAACGGAAAGCCATTTTGCAAAGAAATATGCTGAAGGTATGAATAAGAAGGACTACTGGGCCGCCGTTTTTGATGATGCTATGGATCNNAGGCAAGGCTACCCCGGATTGCAGCATATATCTATCGGCGTAAATATAAGCTTGGGGTTCACATTCAGCCGGATGGGCTTTTAGATTGGGCGGGGAATTTTGCCCATATGCTGGGATATGAAGATGAGAGTTTCAGGGAACTTATGCGATTGTATATGACCATACATTGTGACCATGAAGGTGGCAATGTTTCAGCTCATGCCACTCATCTCGTTGGGTCTGCCTTGAGCGATCCATACCTTTCTTTTGCGGCTGGTATGAATGGACTTGCAGGTCCTTTACACGGACTTGCAAACCAGGAGGTAATAAAATGGATCTTTGAAATGCGTAAAGAACTAAAAACAGATCTCCCAACAAAAACCCAGATTAAGGCCTATGTAAAGAAGACTCTTTNNTCCGGCTATGGACACGCTGTTTTACGTAAAACAGATCCCCGGTTTGAAGCACAAATGGAGTTCGGTAAAAAGCACATGCCGGATGATCCTTTGGTACAAACGGTTTGGAATATTTATGAAGTTGTTCCGCCCATATTACAATCAATTGCAAAAATAAAGAATCCCTGGCCTAATGTTGATGCACATAGCGGGGCGTTACTCGAGCATTTCGGAATGGTTGAATATGAATTTTACACAGTATTATTTGGGGTATCGAGGTCTTTGGGTGTATTGGCTAGTCTTTGCTGGGACCGGG
>PKYU01000344.1:0-188 GCA_003132765.1 Chitinophagaceae bacterium
TTTCCTGTTTTTGTAAGTACTGTTCAACAAGCAAGTTGTAAGTAACAATGGTGTCATTTTTATAAATTATATAATCTGGCATTTGAGGACTTGCAAAAAGCCGACTCGATGAAAGTGTCAAAAATGAAATAAGTAAAGAGAAAAATAGGTAACCTTTTGTCATGGCTGTTTTATGTCAAAATGCAAAG
>PKYU01000344.1:256-3028 GCA_003132765.1 Chitinophagaceae bacterium
TTGTTAGCAGGTCTGCCCCGCTTGAGCAAAACTGCTTAGCGGCGGGCTTTATTGATAAGTTTATCCTACTCCGGTTTTGGAGACTTCTTGTTTCGTTGAATTTGCGAGAGTCCAATGATAGTGCTCGTAACTATAATAATCAAGAGCAGTTGGATGGCCAGGTGCATGGCATCCGGTGCCAGATGATTGCCAATGGATGGTAATATTTTTGTAGAGTAGGCAAAGACCCGGTGATAAATTTTCTGCCATTGTTCTGATGCACCAAAGAGGTAAGGAATCCACCAAGTCTGAATCTGGAGATAGATCCAAATAGTGTATCCAATGGCTCCAACCCACATTAACCAGTTCCAGCGTCTCCAATATGCGAGAAAAAAAAGGAGAAATGGAAGAAGAAACACGCCGAGAATCGCAATATCACCCCATTGAATCTTTCCTGAATTAACTGAATTGAACATAGGGACAAAACCAGGTTGATAATTCCATGAACCTAAGGAAAACCAATTTATCAACTGGAAGTAGATTGCCAAAAGCAATTGGAATACCAAAGAAATACGCAAATATTTCATAAGCATAATTCTGCAGCCTTTATACAAGCATGCTGAGTTGTAAAAATTACTTTAATTTTTGATTCCTGTCCAATAAATTAGGGATCTAATCCCCAATCAGGGTGTCCATCCTGCAATTATTTTCACGATTTTGATAAAACCTTACTTGAGAAAGGGTTCCAGAGCATTGAAATTCACCTCATAAATGGCATTTTTTTTTGGTGCATTGAAAAGTGCATTGTCACGCCTCTTTTTTAGGGTTTTTTGGTGATTTCTATCTATTATTTCCTGTTTTTTACCACTATACCCAATCTGCTTTATAAACAGGTGCGTTTTACCTCTAAGCAGGCAGATAAAGCTTTTAACTCTTTAATACATAAATATGCTAAAAGAAGTTCCAGTGATTTAGCAAATCTGGTTTGGCTTATTTCTGAACATTCAAACATATAATCGAAAAGAATTGCCTGCATAGAAAGCAGGATTAAAGAGCGGACATTAATTATACTTGACTGGCATGAAGGGAAGAATTATGATGAAACACAAAATCTTAGAAAAGTAAGCCGGCGGGTAGTAGCCAAGTGGCGCAGTCGTTTTCTGCAGAATCGGATTGACGGCCTGCAGGATGCTCCCAGAAGCGGCAAGCTGGTTGTGATAACAGAGGCACAGAAAAACAAAGTAATACATTTAGCATGCAGCAAACCTGGTAAAGGTTATAGCAATTGGAGCCAGCAACGTATAGGGGAGCAAATAGGGATAAGCCAAAGCAAAGTGAATAAAATATTACAGGAACATGATTTGAAACCACATAAAGTGGACTATTGGTGTGGCAAGAGCTCAGATTAAAGCGTTTTAAAGTTCTTTCGATTCAATTACATTTAATATTTTAATTTGAACGCCAAAAATCAAAGTTCCTTCAATTTTTGGAAAAATGTTCATCAACGCTACTTGTGCTGCTTGTGCTTTTTCAAGATTGTTAAAGTCAAGGTCAATGATAATAAAGTTTGTATCATCTATCGGGCGGTAAACACGATAATGATTAACACCTGATTGCTTTCTGTTTATCGGGTCGCTGTCAAAAGCTTTTTTCCATCCGTCATAGTTGTCAATTTTATGTTCAATTCTAAGAGTAATCATATGCTAATAAATTTTTGGTTATTTATATTGCCGTCAAATGTCCCAAAATTCTTGCAACCGGTTCAAGGCTTGTACTGTGGTCAAAAAATGGCAGCTTACGTGAAGCATTGGCGATGGCAGGGCATTTGAAATACGTCTGCTGGTACCAAGGCTGATTAAAAGCCAAGGTTGAAGTTAAAAATAAAAGCTGAACATTGAACGTCGAGCCCCAAACGCAACTGATGCTTACACATAGCTCATGTTCCAATGTCCAGACCTGCCTTTGCACTTTTGTTATGCATTCGTTATTCTTTTTAATTATCTGTTATAATAGGCTTGTGAATGATTGCAGATGGGTTGAATCCTTTAACTATCAGCCATATCGATAAGAAAATTTCAAATAAACCTCCTGGAATATCTAAAAGAACATCAACACTATATCCAAAAAGTGCTAAAATAGTCCCTGAAATAAAAATTATATACCCTATAAAGCCCCAGACTGACATTGGTCGTGGAACAAGCTTTGATTGATATAACAAATAACAAAACATCAGTCCGCCTAAACCCCATATAGCCATGGCAATCTGATAAGAAAAGAAATTTCCTTTTTTAAAGAGAACGCTCAAGATTTGAAAATAGGAAGTATCACCAGAGTCTGCTTTTGCAAATTCATCACTTAAGGGAACTAATAATAGTATGAAGATTACACCCACGATAAGCATTACGGTAGCCGTTATTGCTGCACTTAAGTAACCATAAGTGATAGTTTTGTTATATTGTTTTAATATTGGAACCATAATTATCGCCAACCCAATATTTAGAAAAGCAAATACAGCCATTAGGATTGCTGCTTCAAAAATCACTTGCGTTTTATTGGCATAAACATTAGAAAGACCAACTGGAGAATTTATAATTGAGTTTACAAGTCCAAAACCTAGTCCATAGGAAAGATAGCCAAAAAGAAAAAACACTCCAAAAGTTCTTGCCGCAATTTTGTTTGATTTCATTTTGTCATCCATATCCTTTCTTATTTTATATTTGGTTTTCTTGATTTGTTACCTGTGTCCTGATTCCACACCTTATTATGACGCATAACACATAGAAAAGTATCCGA
>PKYU01000111.1 GCA_003132765.1 Chitinophagaceae bacterium
TGCTTCTTTCCCGGAGGGGCGCTTTCTATTCTTTGTTTCAGGGCAATTATATCGGGGTGAAGCCTTAGTTGTAATATCGAAAATGCCTTTCTTCCTGTTTCTTTCTCTATTTCTTCCAATGCATCAATATTCCAGGGATTTAAGACGATCGGTTTTTCGCAAATTACGTCTGAGCCTATTCGCAACCCAAACCTTATATGCGCATCATGCAGGTAATTGGGACTGCAAATACTTACATAATCAATTTTTCGTCCCATGCGTTTTAATTTTTCCAAATGACGATCGAAGCGTTCAAATTCTGTAAAAAAATCTGCTTCAGGAAAATAACTGTCTAATATCCCAACAGAATCATTTTTATCTAATGCTGCAATTAAAATATTACCGGTATCTTTTATTGCCTTCAAATGGCGTGGAGCAATATATCCGGCGGCACCAATTAATGCAAAATTTTTCATTTGTTATTTTATTCTTGTAACCTGGTTTTTTTCCAGCAAATACTCCTGTTTGCTTTCAGGGCAAATTGCCTTGTTATTTTCATCGAAAAACAGTTTTATTCCATATTCACTCATCCATCCTGCATGCTTTGCCGGGTTACCGACCACAAGTGAGTAAGGAGCTACTTCTTTAGTAACAACTGCGCCTGCGCCTATANNAAATGCATATTTTCCAATATTATGACCGCAAACAATAGTTGCATTAGCACCAATTGAAGCTCCTTTTTTTATGATTGTTTTCTTAAATTCTTTTTTACGAATGACCGCACTTCTCGGATTTGTGACGTTTGTAAAAACTACGGAAGGTCCCAGGAAAACATCATCTTCGCAAATGACTCCTTCATATAATGAAACATTATTTTGAACCTTGACATTCTTTCCCAGAATTACTTTGGGAGATATAACTACATTTTGACCAATGTTACAATTTTCTCCAATGATGCTGCCTGGCATAATATGGCAAAAATGCCAAATTTTAACTCCAGGACCTATCACAGCTCCTTCATCCACAATAGCAGTCGGATGAATAAAATATTTTTTTTCCATTTAAAGTGGGCAAGTTACCGAAATAAGCTTTTCAAACTTAAATAAGCAGTACCAGAGCGTTGAAATGGCCTTTCTCAAATTATCTTTTTATTAGTCTGCAGGTCCGTTAACTTCGCAAAATGCATTATGCCTCGGTTGAAAATTTANNCATTTGGAATAAGGAATCTTTTCAGAAACATTAGCTTTCATATTGAAGAGGGAGATAAAATAGCCTTCGTTGCCAGGAATGGTAGTGGTAAATCCACATTGCTGAAGATAATTACAGGTTTAGAAACAGCCGATGAAGGGACTGTTTGGATCCATAAAGATGTAAAAGTGATTATGTTGCAACAGGATACTGCATTTTTCAATGATAAATCAATTTGGGATAATATTCTAAATCTTGATAATCCGGTAGTAAGGATTGTGAAAGAATATGAAATGCTCATGGAAGAAGAAATTCATAACGAAGAACGCATTAGTCAACTCGTCACTGAACTTACAGAGGCAAATGCATGGAATTTTGAAAGTGAGTTGAAACAGATTTTGGGAAAACTGAACCTTCATCACCTTGCCGAAACAGTCAAAAATTTAAGTGGTGGTCAGCGAAAAAGAGTCGCCCTGGCTCAGGCATTAATAGAAGCTCAGATGCATGAAGGTAAATGTTTGCTGATCCTTGATGAACCGACAANNGACCGGTATTTTTTAGATACAGTTTGTAATAAGATTATTGAAATTGATGATGAAAAATTGTACATCTATAAGGGCGATTATGATTATTTCCTTGAACAAAAATCTTTGCGGGCTGAAGTACAACAAAGTGAGCTTCTAAAAGATAAAAATATCTTCAGGAAGGAATTAGAATGGATGCGCAAGCAGCCGAGGGCACGCACTACAAAATCAAAAAGCCGGCAGGATGCTTTTACAGAAATTGAAGAAAGAGTAAGCCAGCGAAAGGAAGTTGCGGATGTTTCCCTTCAGGTAAAAATGACAAGATTAGGAAGCAAGGTGCTTGAAATGAAAAAGGTCTACAAATCTTACGGCAATAAAGTGATCCTGAAAGGTTTCGATTATACCTTCAAAAAGGGAGAAAGAATAGGCATTGTTGGTAAAAATGGTACCGGTAAATCAACTTTCTTAAAAATTGCGCTTGACCTAATACCACCTGATAGCGGCAAAATCAATCACGGAGAAACAGTCGTTTTTGGAAATTTTGCACAGGAGGGTCTTCAATATAAGGAGGATAAAAGAGCGATTGAGTATGTCAAAGACTTTGCAGAATTTTTCCCCTTAGCTGATGGCAGCAAAATAAGTGCTACACAGTTTATGGAAAAATTTGGTTTTACAGCGCAGCAACAATTTACTCCTTTAAGTAAATTAAGCGGAGGGGANNTCGTATTCTGTTTCGCAATCCCAATTTCCTGGTTTTGGATGAACCGACCAATGATCTCGACCTTCAAACATTGAGAACACTCGAAGAATTTTTGCAGGATTTTCCAGGCTGCATATTAATTGTAAGCCATGACAGATATTTTATGGACAGGTTAGTTGATCATCTTTTTGCTTTTGAGGGAGAGGGTGAAATAAAAGATTTTCCCGGTAATTATAGCCAATACAGAACCTGGAAACAATTAGAAGAAAACAAAGCAAAACCGGTATCAACGCCCCCAGTCCTAAATAAATTGGAAAAAAAGCCAAAAGCTGAAAATAATGCCAGGCCCAAAATTTCTTTTAAAGAAAAACATGAGTTCGAATTACTTGAAAAAGAAATCCCAACGCTGGAGAAAGAAAAAGAATTGTTAGAAGTGAAGCTAAACAATGGTTCACTTGATTTTGAAAAATTGCAAAAAACTTCGGAAAGGATCAGCGAAATAATTGTTCTGCTGGATAAAATGGAAATGAGGTGGCTGAAGTTAAGTGAAAAAAGTTTAACCTGAATTCTTTAAAAATTTTATTGTTTAAAATATGAAACAGCATTTTTATTCTTTCATTTTTATGATCCTGATCAATTGTACTTTTTTAGAAGTGAATGCCGAAATAAGATTACCAGCTATTATTGGAAACCATATGGTTCTCCAACAAAAAAACGAAGTAAATATCTGGGGATGGTGCGAGCCGGGCGAAAAGGTAATATTAACCACCACATGGGATACGACAACTTATACGACAAAAGGCTCCTCAGATGCAAAATGGAATCTTAAAATAAAAACTCCTAATGCCGGAGGCCCCTATCAACTTCATATTCAGGGCAATAACAGTATCACCATTGATGATATTTTGATTGGAGAAGTTTGGGTCTGCAGTGGTCAGAGTAATATGGAAATGAGCTATAGCTGGGGAATTAAACAATATGCAAATGATGTAGCAAATTCAGGCAATCAAAGCATCAGGCTTTTTCACATTCCCAAGCTAACCGCCTCTTATCCGCAGGATGATTTAATAGGCCATTGGGTAGTTTGTAATCCTGAAGACTTGAAGACTTTTAGTCTGGCAGGATATTTTTTTGGAGAAAAATTGCAGGAGGTTTTACAAGTGCCGGTTGGTCTTATTGAGGCAAGCTGGGGCGGTACCNNAGATAACGATCCTGTTTTAAAGGATGCTGCAAAAAGCTTGAAACCAGCCGGAGGCTGGCCCATAAAACCTTCATTAGCATATAACGCCATGATCAGCCCAATTTCCAATTTTGATATTGCAGGCGTTATCTGGTACCAGGGCGAATCAAATGTTAGCACAGCAAATACTTACCATCAATTATTTTCCACCATGATTAAATCGTGGCGGCAAGCCTGGCAGAAAGATTTTCCATTTTATTATGTTCAGATAGCTCCTTTTTCAGGGTATGGAGATAATATTTCGGGTCCTTTATTGCAGGAAGCTCAAACTAAGGCCCTGGAAGTCCCGAATACCGGAATGGTCGTAATAGGAGATTTAGTTACCGATCTTAAAGATATTCATCCGAAAAACAAGAAGGATGTTGGTTACCGGTTGGCAAATCTTGCCCTTTCAAAAACCTACGGGAGAAATAATTTTCCTTACAAATATCCCTTGTTTGAGAAATATAAGATTGAAAACGGGAAAATCAACATTTCCTTTTCTGATTTGAATGACGGGTTAATGCAAAAAGGAGATACAATTAGTGGATTTTACATTTCAGGTAAGGACAAAGTGTTTAAGCCAGCTTCAGCCAAAATTGAGGGAAACACTGTTATAGTTTGGCAATACGGTGTCCAAGACCCTGTTGCAGTGAGATTTGACTTCACTAATTCTTCTATTCCCAATTTGTTCAGTAAAGAAGGTTTGCCCGCAAAACTTTTCAGAACAGATGATTGGAATGATGTAAATACATTGGGGAAGAAATAAAATAATAAAGAATTTTATTAAGTAATTTTTATTGTTTAACATTGACAATTGCTATCCTTGCATTTAAGATTTTATTAGGCACTGAAATAAATAATGATGAAAAATCGTTCTTGAATTAAACAATCTGAAACCCAAATTTTTAACCAATTGTCCAGCCACAAGCCCATTTTTTTAAATCATTCTGCTCAATCCCAAAAAATTTCTCCGCTGAAAAAATTTTCTCCAGAAGAAAAGGATATTCTTGCCCAACTTGAAAACGGGCTATCAAATACGCTTTATTATCACGGTCTTCATCATACTCGTGACGTTTTCAATGCAGCTTTGAAAATTGCAGCAAATGAGAAATTATCAGCAACTGAAATAAAATTACTTCGTATTGCAGTATTATATCATGATGCCGGTTTTACGGTTTCATATAAAAACCATGAAGAAAGAGGTTGTAAAATGGCAAAGAAGAATTTGCCTGCTTTTGGTTACACTTCGGAAGAAATTGATATGATTTGCGGAATGATAATGGCCACAAAAATCCCTCAAAATCCTCATACTCTTTTGGAAAGGATAATTTGTGATGCGGACCTCGATTACTTAGGCAGA
>PKYU01000180.1 GCA_003132765.1 Chitinophagaceae bacterium
TGGAAGGATAAATTGAAGGGCTTGGATATTCCTCCCCCCACATGGTATTCCGGTTCCTATGCAGGAAATAATTTTAATACGTTTATGTTTATGAACAGCCTTGATAATTCCATGAAAGCCATGACCAATACTTTTTACAGTTCACCCCAGGGAAGTGGCAGCAGCGGCGGGAGTTTTGGAGGAGGAGGATTTTCAGGCGGTGGTTTTGGTGGCGGCGGAGGAAGTAGTTGGTAATATCCTAAAATATTTATAATAGGCTTTTGTTTTCTTCTAATTTTGAATTAGTATTTTTTAACATGAATAGATATTGTACCCTGTTTATTTTTTCTCTAATAGCNNCAGGTGTATGCATCGCCAACTCAAACGAAGGGCACCACTATGGTAGAATTACACAGCAACTATACTTTTGACGGGCAAAAGGAAATACTTGATGGAGTAAGGTCAAGTAATCATGCGCTGCATGAAACGGTGGAAATTACACAGGGTGTTACCCATAATTTTGAAATAGGTTTCTATTTCTTTACCAACTATACCAGTCCATTTGGTTATAAATATGTTGGCTCTCATATAAGGCCAAGAGTTCAGGTTCCTGATGCATGGCATTGGCCTTTTGGCGTTAGCCTTTCCACCGAATTCGGTTTTCAAAGTAGTGAGTATTCTGAAGAAACCTGGAGTATTGAAATCAGACCAATAATAGATAAGCAGTTTAATAAATTGTATTTGTCATTTAATCCCACTTTTGGAATCGGGGTAAAAGGCACCAATGATCACACACCTTCTTTTGAGCCCAATTTAAAAGGTTCTTATAGCATTAATAAAGTTGCTATTGGGTTTGAGTATTATGGCAGCCTTGGACCAATTGATAATATTCCTAAAATAAGCCAACAAAACCACGCAATTTTTCTTGCCGCAGATCTTGATTTCGATCCCAGATGGGAAATCAATTTTGGACCCGGGTGGGGTTTAACCCAGGCAACGGATGCTTTTGTCTTTAAGCTTATCGTTGGCAGACGTATAAATTGGAAAAAAAGCAGGAAATAATTTTATGTGCGTTTAGGGAGTAACAAACCTCATTTCAAGCATCTCTAATTTTTTTTGTAGTCATTGCTTGTATAATTTCTTTCTCAAATTTTTCTTCTTGCTCCAGCAATTTCATATTTAGCATAGATGAACCCTAATAAACAAAAAACCCGCGAATTACTGCGGGCTTTGTTGGAATTTTTTGCATTCCAGGGGTTTTGGTTTTAAAAGGATTCATTGGATGCCTTTTTACGGGCTGGTCTTCTTGGGATATTGGGGGTTTTCAGAATTTTAATTGGTAAACAATAANNTGATATTGGATTTAGTTTTGGTTTTTTGTGGATTTGGAATTTTTATTTGTGATGTTATTTAATCAATCAATTTTCGAAACAAAGATATAGAGCTGCTACTCTCAATGCAAGAGCAGTATTGTCTTATTTTGCAACTACTGAAATTACGGGTTATATCGTAAGAGTTCTTAAACGATATGGTAAAACACCAATCGTAATTTTACTCATTTTACCTATGATATTCGAAATTTAATTGCGAAATCTTACTATTGAGATTATACGAACTGCGGAATATTCCCGTTAAAATATGAGAAATANNTGAATGTTCAATATAGGTGTTCTCAATCCATCAAATCCATTTTCCGATCATTAATACTAATTTTAATGATTATAAAATCCGAACTAGTTGAATTCCCAAAGAATATATGTAGTTTTTCTTTTTGTCTGTTTAGTCGGGAATTCTTATTCGCAAATTAATTCGGTACCCGGTTCCAATCTTAGAAAAAAATATATCAGCACCAAAATCAATCCGGTTCATCTTGACAGCAGCAGCATTATCCCTTATACTGTAACAATTGCAGGAATTCCGGATAATTCATTCCAGGTGGATTATGTGAATGCCATGATTACTTGGAAATCATCTGCAGTACCGGATAGTGTTTGGATTACGTACCGGGTTTTTTCGTTCAAACTTAATTCAATTACCCGTCATTATAATTATGACAGTATTCGGTTCAATTTTGCACGGGAACAACCTTTTATCCTGAAAAATAACCTGGTACCCGATAATAAGGTCATTGATTTTGGTAAAATGGACTACAATGGCAGTATTGGCCGGGGAATTTCTATCGGAAACACGCAGAATGCAGTAGTTAATTCATCATTAAATCTTCAACTCAGCGGCTATATAGGTGATAGCCTGGAACTTAATGCTGCTATAAGTGATAATAATATTCCAATTCAGCCACAAGGTAATACCCAAAATATTAATGATTTTGACAAGATATTGTTGCAGGTAAAAAAGAAAGGATGGCAGGCAAGTTTTGGGGATATAGATGTAAGGCAGAATCAAAATTATTTTTTAAAATTCTATTCCAGGTTACAGGGAGCATCTTTCACTTCGAAAAACCAGTTGAGCAAAAATGCCACCAATTCACTATTGTTTTCAGGAGCCATTGCAAAGGGTAAATTTAACCGTAATGTTATTACTCCTATTGATGGTAACCAGGGTCCTTATCATTTGTCAGGAGCCAATGGAGAATTGTATTTTACTGTTTTGGCAGCAACTGAAAAAGTATTTATTGACGGACAGCTTATGGCAAGAGGAGAGGACCAGGATTATATTATCAATTATAACTCCGCAGAAGTAACTTTTACTGCCAAACGTCCTATTACGAAAGACAGCAGGATACAGGTAGAGTTTGAATATTCAGNNGTCTCTTATTTACGTAAGTGATGAAGTAAATTTAAATCAAAGGCTAAAAATTAATGTAGCTGCTTATTCCAATGTGGATGCTAAAAATACTTCCATAAATCAAACGCTGAGCACTGAACAGAAACAATTTCTTTCTCAGATCGGTAATAAAATTGATAGCGCCTATTATCCGGATGCTGCGCTGGATACATTTTCCGTAAATACGATTTTATATAAGAAGATTGATACAGCNNGGAATACATGACTCCATATTCATTTATTCTGCAAATCCAAACGATACCTTATATAACCTTGGCTTTACAAATGTGCCGCAGGGTAAAGGAAATTATATACAGGCAAGTACATATGCTAATGGGCAGGTGTATATGTGGGTGCAGCCGATAAATGGTGTACCTCAGGGAAATTGGGCTCCCGTTGTATTATTGGTGACGCCAAAAAAGCTCCAGATAATAACTACTTCTGCGCAATATTTTATAAATAAAAAATCATACATAAAAGCGGAGATGGCTATAAGCAATTATGATGTCAATACTTTTTCATTGCTCGATAAAGGGGGAGATATTGGAGCCGCAGCCAAAGTAGAATATGCTGCTGAAAATAAAGTTCTTAAAAATATTAAAGAAGGGCTTTCATTACAGAGAAGCATAAATTATGAATATGTGCAGGCTCACTTTACACCNNCGCGACTGGAGTTTACCTTTTGATGCTCCCGTGACCACAGAAAACCTAATTACCGGAGCATTGCAATTAAAAGATTCAAAAAATAATTTTGTCAAATATGAATTGACTGATTACGGCCGCAGTGATCATTATAACGGAATTCGAAATGCAATTGAAAATGTAATGGTATTTAATGGGTGGAAGATTTCTGATAAGCTTTATTTCACCAGCATCCACAGCATTAATCAAACAGGAAACTTCCTGAGGCCTTCTGTTGATGTTTCAAAATTATTTGCCGGATTAAATAATATTACTCTTGGTGGAAGTTTCTCGGCTGAAAATAATAAACAATTAGATACCCATGCGGATACGCTTACTTCGCTAAGTTATTCTTTTGAACTATGGCAGGTTTATATAAAATCGAACCAGAAAAAATTGAACCGTTGGAGCATTACCTATTTCGAAAGGTCCAATAATATTCCTCTTCAAAAAAATCTAATTTCAGGGGATAAGAGCCGCAACGTAAGCACAACCGCAGAATTTCTTAAAAATAAGAACCGGCAGTTAAAAATGAATCTAACCTACCGGGTTTTGGATGTCATTCATGTTGGATATACGAATGAAAAAAATGACAGAAGCCTTTTGGGCAGAGTAGAGTATACTACTATCGAATGGAAAGGATTTCTAAAAGGAAATTTCTTATACGAGTTAGGATCGGGACAGGAACAAAAAAGAGAATACACTTATGTGCAGGTACCGGCAGGTACAGNNTGGTATTCCTCAGCTAAACGAATTTGAAGTAGCCGCATACCTGGACCAGGCTGCCTGGATTAGGGTTTATACACCCACGAATAATTATGTGAAAGGAAATTATCAGCAGTTCAACTACAGTATTAATTTAAACCCAGCTGCACTTTCGCATAAGTCATTAAATGGAAAAAATACCGGTTTCCTGGAAAGATTCACTACTTCTTCTTCTTTACAAATCAGNNATCAGTAAGAAAGATATAGCCCAAGATGGAGCTTTTGAATTCAATCCTTTTGCCAAAAAATTAGTAGACTCTACGTTGATTACACTTACATCATTCCTTACCAACGCTATTTATTTTAATCGAAAAAGTATAAAATGGGGAATTGATATCACACACCGAATTAATACTACCAAATCACTCCTGGATTATGGTTTTGAAAGCAATAAATTAAGAGACCTGACGATAAAAAGCAGGTGGAATCTCAGTCATTCAATAGCAACGTCCATTACCAATAGGTTCGTGTTGAATCAATTGCTCACGCCGGCTTTTGCTAATAGGAATTATCTCATTAAAGAAGTATCTGCCGAGCCTTCCGTCAGTTATATTTATAAAAGCAACCTTAGGGTAAGCCTTATATATACATATGACAATAAGCAAAACACTATCGATTTTAAGGAGAAGGCGATCAATAATCAAATTGCTGCAGAAATAAGATACAATGTATTATCAAATGGCACGTTAAGCGGGCGCTTTTCATTTAATAATATTAGTTTTAATGGTGGATCGGCTGGGAGCGCTACAAGCACTACAGGTTATGCTTTAATGAATGGTTTATTGCCGGGCGAAAATTATTTATGGAATCTTGAACTTACCAAAAGAATTGCCGGTAATATTGAAATAAACCTGCAATATGATGGCAGAAAACCAGCCGGTAGCCCGACAGTTCACACAGGCACGGCTACGGTCAGAGCCATTTTCTGATTAATGCTTATTTGGTTCTTAATTTCCCAGGCCTGCAATTAAATTGATCGTGAGTGCAATCATGATAGTATTGTACCCAAAAGATAAGAGGCCATGCCACATAGCCATCCTTCTCAATTGATTTGAAGTGATCTGCACATCAGACACCTGGAAAGTCATGCCCAGAACAAAGGCAAAGTATGCAAAGTCAAAATAGTCCGGGTTCTTATCACCCGGAAACTTCAGGCCGGCTGCATGAGTGTCTGGCCTTTCCTCACTGTCTCCATAAAAAATATGAGCATATCGCAATGTAAATATGGTGTGGATCAGAAACCATGAAAAAACCATTCCGGTAAGTGCTATTATTAGATGGACAGTTTCTGTACGATTCGTTTGGTGCCTAGAAAGGATGATTAAAAGCACAGCTAAAAAACTGGCAAATGTTGCTACAAGGATTATGGAGAAAACTATCGTTCTACTTGAATCCTGCACCTTCGATTGCTCCCGTATCTGATTTGGTTTGGTTACGGAAAAGGAAATCCAGTTAATGGTAATCATGCAAAGGCTGAATGTATCCCAGCCAATCATTGCATGGGTAAGAACGTCTAAATGTTCTATTTGCACCAGTAGGTAAACAAGGAAAGCAATACTCAGGCAGATAATTAGTTTGGGAAAGGAATGTAATCTTTGAAGGGCATCAGCCGCAGAAGATTTATTTTTTATGGAAGACATAGCACTGGTAAAATTTTCGGGTGTAAGTTAATATTTATCAATGTTGAATTCCAAAGAAATTCAGTGCAATATTACCCGGATTAAAATCGGAAATTTCTTGAAGAGATCTTTTTGAATGTCGCTTACCACTTTTATTTCTTTTGAGGGTACCGAACCATGTAAATTATGCCCAACTGAAAAACATTGCTTTGGATAATAACACCTCTATTTTGATTATTAATATTGCTCATGCCAAAGACATACCTGGCGTCGAAGCCTAACCCTGTATAGCTTACATAACTAACTCCGAGCGGCAAGGAGAAGGCAGAAGCGATAAAATTTGGATTATTTACAGTGGTGTTCCCTGATTTAACCCGTGAATTCAGCAAAAATCCAATCTGCGGACCGCCTTCAATCCTGAAACCATTATTGAAATCTCTTTGAAGTAACACCGGCACATTGAGGTAATTCAGTCGGTATATAATCATATTTTCATTGCCTGTTAAAGGTTCTCTTGCACCTTCCATGGAATACATAAATTCGGGTTGCAAAGCCCACTTTGGTGAAGCATGGATATGGAAAAATGCGCCAAAGTTCAATCCTGCTTTACTATTAATGGAACTGTTATCATTGAAATTAAGGGTAGATATATTTAACCCACCTTTTAAACCAAAATCAATCTTTTGAGCTTTTATTTGAAGAACCCAAAAAAAGAACGCAATAAAGGCGACTGTTTTTTTCATAATGGTTTGGTTTTATAGGGCATTATTTATAAAACTTTCAGAGTAAAAATTATTATGCAAAGCCGTTTCCTGAAAAAATCAATTGAATTATCTTTGCAATATAATTCTTGGAAGTAAAATTACCGGCCAGTATTTATTTAAGTCCAATACAAAAGATAAAATTTTTATAATATTATGTCTTTATTGCACAATCGAATTTCTAAAAAGGAGCTCAAGCAGCGATTATTCACTGAGGAGGAACCACGCAAGACAATTTCTTTTTACAAATATGCTTTTATTGAGGAGCCTAAAGAATTCCGTGATACTTTGTACAAAAATCTTGATGCTTTAAAGGTTTTTGGAAGGGTTTATGTTGCTCATGAAGGTATCAATGCCCAGGTGAGCGTTCCTGTATCAAATTATGATTCTTTTAAAGCATACCTAAATTCTATTTCATTCTTAAAAGATGTTCGTTTAAACCATGCAGTTAGTGATGGCAAAAGTTTTTGGGTGTTAAAGATTAAAGTCCGGCATAAAATTGTAGCTGACGGGATTGTTGATCCGGAATTTGATATGAGTAAGAAAGGAAAATATGTAGATGCAATTTCATTCAATAAGCTAACTTCTGATCCGGAAACTATTGTTGTAGACATGAGGAATCATTATGAATATGAAGTAGGGCACTTTGAGAATGCCGTTGAAATTCCTTCTGATACATTCAGAGATCAACTACCCATGGCCGTTGATATACTTAAAGAAAAA
>PKYU01000327.1 GCA_003132765.1 Chitinophagaceae bacterium
TATTGTTGTTATTTGGCAAACCCTGGGTAGTTAGCAGTGCGTCAGCATCGGAACTGTCATATTTCCATACCCATGCGCAAATGGAAAGACACCTGTTATACACTGAGTTAAGGAAATTATTAGGATTCATAAGTGCACCGGCATTTAATGGAGCTGTTTCTCCAAAAATTACAGGAATATTATTTTGCTGTAACTGCTGCACTCGGGCTCCAATTTGCGCATCAGTTTCCAGAAGCCAGTTTTCATAAGCATGTACGTCAAACAAGATGTTCGTTTTTCCGGATAAGAATGCACCCCCTTTGTTATTCAGTACACTTTCATCCTGCCCTTGCTCTGCACACGGAACCAGGACAATATTTTTATTTTCGGCATTCCTGATAATGTTCACCATAGTGTTCATATCCTTTATCCATATATCATCTGTATAGCCATCAGTTCTATCGTACCGGTACGGCTCATTCCATACCTCTATCCATACATCTGGCTGATTGGCAAATTGAATAGCCCATTGCTTCAGTTTAGTTTGAAACTCTGTCCACCAATACGGTTGTGTGGGCATCAGGCCGCTAAAAACAGTTGCGGGGAGGCCATTCCATCCAAAAGGGCATAAAATAGTAATCCTTTTATTTGCACGGTTGCTGTCAACTATTGTTTGCAGGGGATACAGAAAAGCTCCGCTGCTATCCTGTATAGCATTACCCGATAATGGCTGTTGCTGCATATTACCAATAAATTCTCTTGAAACATCTATTTTCCAGCTATTCATGTCACTTCCTCCTACGCTGAAAGCATGAAATGCGTTTGCGCCAATGAGATGAACTTTTACATTGTTTTTAAAGATTTTTGTACCGGAAATGGTGTATTGCATCAAAGCATCATTNNAATATTGAAGTAGTAAAAATTTTAAAAATGAAAGACTCTTTGATTTATTAGCGTTCTTAACTATAAACAATTTTTTGAAATCAAAATTG
Source organism: Chitinophagaceae bacterium (assembly GCA_003132765.1). GTDB lineage: Bacteria > Bacteroidota > Bacteroidia > Chitinophagales > Chitinophagaceae > Ginsengibacter. Next base: position 972 of record PKYU01000327.1, read on the forward strand.
TTTAAAACTGAAATCTCTCATTTTTATTTAGAATATAAGGGACAACCGAAATTGAAATGGTTTTCAGTATCTCAGTTGTGTTGGTTGAATTTCATTTAATCATTGATTAGAAAATCCCTATAGGACATAAAGTAGCCAGGGAGTAAATGAGAGAAAAAATTATGTCTATTTTCCAACACGCTTTTTCAAAATCTAGGTTTGACCAAAATTCCTTTCAACCTCGTCTAATTCCCATCCATTAAAGAATAAAAAGTTGAGTGAAAAGGCCAATTCATTATTTACAAAATTTAATGGCTTTCCCTTGTTATCAGTTACCTTATAATCCCTTATTCTATTTATTGGTTGACCATAGTTAAAAAATAATGAGGAATTATTGAAAGTCAGGATCGCATATGCTGTTTCAACGCTATCTAATCTTTTTCCGTCAATATAGCCGAAGGTTTTGAAGCTGGTTGTAAAGGGTTGGTCATCCTGGGTACTTTGGGTGAAAGCACACGCTGAAGGGAGCAGCAAAAGAAGAATAGAATTGTTTTCATATAAATTTTAATAAAATTAGATAGCAATTTATTAATAACATTTTGTGGAGATTTGGCTTGGGAATTAAATTATTGTGAAAGAAAAGAACTGTATTCCGCAAGAACCGGGCATTTAAGACAGTTCCTTCTTCATGAAAATCTGTAAAGCATACCCGAAGATTATAACCAATAAAGCTCCGATAACATTGAGCCACAGGAAAGAAATTACATCTGCCGTGTATATAATAATTATTAGAATTTCGGAGATCACAGAGGCGTAAAAGGTAGCATTTGCTTTTATTCGCTTGAACCAGAATGCAACCAGGAAAATACCCAGTATAACCCCATAAAATAATGAACCAAGAATATTAACTGTTTCAATTAGGCTGTTTCCTAAATTACTGGCAAATTCGGCCACAGCTATACTGAAAATTCCCCATCCAAGTGAATAAAGTTTTGAAATACGGTAGTCTTCAGCTTCAGTCATATCCTTACTTATAAATATTTTATGAATATCAACAACCGTGCAGGAGGCAAGTGCATTCAAGGAGGCCGCTATGCTCCCCCATGCAGCCAGGAAGATGATGGCGATTAGCAATCCAACCAGTCCTTTTGGTAAATAATCGAGTACAAACTTTAGAAAAATATAATTCGTATCATTTATATCCTCGCCGGGCAGCGCTTTTGCTAATACTATTTCATATTCATTTTTAAGATTGGTTTTGGCAGCAACATCTGCCGGAGATATGCTATTATATCGTGTCTCAATTGCTACCAATGAATCTCTGTATGGTGTTTGCATTGCGCTGGTAACCTGCGTTTCATTAAAATAAACAGGTGCTTTATGAAACTGGTAAAACGAAAATACCAACACACCAAGCAGAAGAATCAGGAATTGCATGGGAACTTTCACGATTCCATTTATCAGCAATCCCAGTTTTCCCTGGCGATTATTTTGCGCTGTAAGATACCTGCCGACCTGGCTTTGGTCAGTTCCGAAATAGGAGAGGGCGAGGAAAAACCCGCCAATGACTCCGCTCCAGATGTTGTATTTATCCTTCCAGTCAAATCCATTCGCTGTACGACCTGTTGTTATGATATTCATTTTTCCGTTGTCACCGCCTATATGGAGCGCATCAGCAAAACCAACATTTTCTGGCATGAGATGAACAATTAAATATCCGGCAATCAGCATACCTGTAAATACAATGATCAATTGCAGTTTTTGCGTATGTGCTACTGCTTTTGCGCCACCTGAAACGGTATAAATAATTAACATCCCGCCCATAATGATATTTGTTGTATAAATATTCCAACCCAGGAGCGAACTGAGAATTAATGAGGGTGCGTAAATACTAATCCCGGTGGAAAGCCCTCTCGAAACCTGGAAGAGCACCGAAGTGAGGGTTCTGGTTTTAAGGTCAAAGCGGTTTTCAAGAAATTCATATGCTGTATAGACCTTGAGCCTGTTAAAAACAGGCACAAAAACGATACAAATAACGATCATGGCTAAGGGCAAACCGAAGTAATATTGAACAAACCGCATACCATCAGTATAAGCCTGGCCAGGCGCGCTTAAAAAAGTGATAGCGCTGGCCTGAGTGCCCATAATGCTTAGCAATACAAGGTACCACGGCATATCCCGGTTGGAGAGAAAATACCCATCAAGGTTTTTTGTAGTATGGCTCTTATATACACCATAAATGATAATGGCTGAAAGGGTAACTATAAGTACGATCCAGTCTGTATTACTCATGAGCAAGGCCCTCGAAAGGCAATTTTATGTTAGATGATTTATTACCGGGTTCACATTATTATGGGTGATTAAAATAAACTGAGAGGAAATAATATAAAATGATCTGAAAGACAAGAAATATCAGTACGACGAAATACCAGGTGTTCCAATNNTCATTTTCCATTACTGAATCATAATTTACTTACTCTTACCCTTAAACGAAGAACCTTATCTTTAACATTTTCTAACTATCAATTTTATTTCAATTGCCAATCTTTCCGGGTATTAAAAGGTATTTATTTACCGAAATAACCTATGAAGTTAATCACTCTTTATTTTTTGGTAACGCAATTAAGTTTGCCATTAATCTATATGCTCCGGGAACACCTGCCGGTAACTCGCGGAAAAAAACCAGGCTAGCATACACGAAATTACCTTTACCGTATTTGACAATAGCAAGGCTTCCATTGCTTTCCGCCTCATCTGTATCATGCATTCCAATTGGTGTTTCATAATGAGGATCCAGCTGAACGGCCTGGTACGTGCTTCTTTCCTGAACCCAGCCTTCGAAATCATTTTCAGATATCTTGTTTGGATAATTCAGTGCAGGATTATCCGGTAACAAAAAATCTACTTTGGCATCCTCTTCGGTTACCCTCGTCCTCGAGTCCACCCGAATAGGATACGGACCAACTGTAATATTCTTATCGCCTACCTGGTTGCTCTTCATATATTGAACAATTACATTACCTCCATTTTTCACATACCGCATCAACACATCATTTTTATCACTTAGGAATTCGTATAAATTATAAGCCCTGACTCCTGTAATAATAGCATCAAATTTCTTTAAGTTTTCATCAGTAATGTCAGCATTATCCAAAAAAGTCACCTCATATCCCATAGCTTTCAGCGCATCGGGAACTTTATCTCCAGCCCCAATTATATATCCTATTTTCCCCCCAATAATTTTTATATCCAGTTTTACGAGGTTTGCCTGCGCNNGGTAATTGTGGGAATATGATTGTATGAAATTACTTTCGTAAATCCACCATATTTACCATCTGATGTTTGCAGTTTAATTTCTTCAGTCGTATTGGTTTTACCGGATTTTGAAGCGAAAATACCTGTTTTGAAAACTTCCTTATCCTTAGTTTCATAGGAAAATGATGGATAATTATTTGACCAGTTTTTGGAATAATCCTGTACAATATTATATTCTTCAGAATTATTAATGTTTGATTTCAAATGCATCATAGCTTTAACAGGTTCCCTGTTCAAAGAAATAAAATTATCTTCTGTGTAGTTCAATTCGATTTTTGGCAATACCGGAATTGGTTCAAACAACTCGCCTTTTACGGGATCTACAAATTTATATTGAACAGGCCGCTTAAAAGTAAAATCTTCCCCGTCAATATTTACCA
>PKYU01000102.1 GCA_003132765.1 Chitinophagaceae bacterium
GGTCTGTTGCTTTATCATACTCAAAACTTTCTAATAAAAATTCATTGGCGATGTGTTTTACCGAAGGTTGTTCTTTATAGGCTACATGCGTTATCATATTATCCTCGTGGCACTGCTGCAGTTCTGCTCCTGTGTGATAGCCTTTGTCTGCCAGTACCATCAGTGTATCTTCTTTTTGTAATTGCAAAGNNGCCTGCGTGGCGGCTTTGTGCAATGCCTTACCATCATTGGTATTGGTGGCCTCGGTATGTACAACCAGGTTGTGTTTATCATCTACGGCATTCTGTGTATTGCTTTGTTTGTGCTTTAATGAAAGGGGTTCGATACCCCTTTCATTAAATGATTCTTCGGTATAAAGCATCGTATTTGTTCTGAATGATAAGGTAATAGTTTTCCTTCAGGGCATATGAACTGATTATTTTTTTCATCATAAATAAAGTGAGTATGATGAAAAGGATTAAAAGCAGCTTTAATTGATTCTGTTTCCTTCTCCGGTCAGGTACAAGAATAGTTTTATTTAATTCATTTAGTTGTTCATAATTATCATATGAAGCATAACCACTGTCAGCAAGTATTGTATTTGTTGTCTGTTGAGTATTACTTTCCGCCTGTTGTATAACAGGTAGTAAATGTTCTCTATCACTTGCTGCGTTAGTTACATAAGCACTTACGATTATACCGTTAGTAGTAGTAGAAGCCTGGCAATTATAATTAGTTCTTAAATTACCTCCACCACGTATTACTTTGGCATCGTTATCAGTAAGGTTAATTTTATCGCCTTCTTCCTTTACCTGCTTTAATGCTTCTTTTATTTTATTCTTAAGTTTTTCTTTTGTATTTATTTCTTTAGGCAGTTCATCCCCTCTGTTATTACCATATTTTTTATCTTCTTCATTATCTATANNGTATCTATAGCATCTGCCTGCTCTATTACCTCTTTCACTTGTTGCTCCACATCGTGTAACCATCGTTCATATTGGCTTTTGGTTTTTGAAAGCCGGCTACTGGCATTGGCTCTTGGCTTTGTTGAGTCTATAACAAGGGTACCAATGTTTACCATATTCATTGCCTGACATAGCTTCAAAACTTCTATAAACAATTGTTGAACTATATCTGTATTATTCTTTCTAAAATCATTAATAGTCCTGAAGTCAGGTTTATACATGCAAGACAAATACATAAATGCTACATCACTTTCACAGGCTGCTGCAATCTTTCTCCCAGACCGGATACCAATAGCATATCCATAAAATAATAACTTCAATAAAAGCTTAGGGTGATAACTTTTCTGACCTAAACAACTATAGTGATTTTCAATGTCACAAGTATCAATGCTTTCTACTACTTCGTCTATCACTCTTGCCAAATGGTCTTGTTTAATAAAATCTTCTATAGAAGGTGGTAATAAAAAATATTGAGTGCTGTTTTGAGGTTTAAATTTTTGCATGTTTATAAGACAACAATCACGAATTTTATGTTGCTTCAAAATTATAATTCTCGGTCAGCCTGTCCCCATCTGCCTGTTTCCTGAAATTAATATTATCTTACAACAATATGCCTGATGCTTTTTAATATTCAGGAGAACGAAAAAGGTTTCAATCTTTTAATGAGCCATACGTCTGGACATCAGTTGTAAAAGATTGAAAACGTCTGTCGAGTAACGATGTAATGAAGAAGATTATAATAAATAGTTTTCATGCTGAATTTAAAAATAGCCATTCAGTTAACACAAGTTTCAAAACCCGGTGTTGCGAGACATGTATATAAGAACCGTGAAAGATTTTTTGAGCAATTGTCGGCAAATAATCTTATTTTTAAAGTGATAAGTGAATGGTGCAGAAAGTGTCCGAGATAAGCGTTTAAAAAAATTACAATTAATCAATAAAAAAATACACTGATGAAAAAGATCCTTCAAACAGCAATGGTCGGGTTTCTTGTTATTCTGGTTGCCTGTAATGATACTGGAAGCAATAAGACCAATGATAGTACTAAAACTGATACCCCTGCCGTAGCGAACGACAATAGCACCGCTGCCACTAGCAATGTAATGATTAAAACGACTTTCCCGATGAAGCCGGATCAGGAAGTTCCTGCGAATAATAGTTCTGGCAGTGGAACAGCAGATGTAACTTATAATAAGGACACTAAAATGCTTACATATACTCTGAACTGGAGTGGATTGACGGGAAAGGCAACAATGGCGCATATACACGGTACAGCCTCAAGAGGCACCAATGCCGGCGTGAAGNNATGTGCTTAAGAAAGAGACCTCCGGTAGTTTTACCGATTCAGTGAAGATAGACGCAAGTGATATTAAAGAAGACAGTCTGTTATCTGGATTTTATTATTTCAATATCCATACTCCCGCTAATCCAGGAGGAGAAATACGAGGACAGATAGAGTTTAAATAACTAAAAAGGTAAAAGTCGGGTTCATTGCAATAATATTGGTAGGTTACAGCAATGAAGATTAAACCCGGGCCGTATTAAATAACAAGTTGCTTCCCATCTTCCAGGCAGGTGTCCCCTGCTATCCTTAGAATGTTTAAATAATAAAA
>PKYU01000605.1 GCA_003132765.1 Chitinophagaceae bacterium
CCGTGTCGAGGGTTTGGGACAAAACTTGGGAGCAGTAAACTGGAGTGGCCCAGATGTCAGACGGTATAAAGGCAGCAGGAACCTATTACAGGCATTCTAAGGGAACAAGGGAACTCTTGCAGAGATGTTAAGGGAAAGTACAAGCGGAGAACCCGTTAGGCAAATACCGAAGAACTGCAAGGGGGCGGCTTCTGCTGTAGTAGCGTTGAAACTCTATGAAAGTAGAGAGGAGCGAAGGGCAGGACCGAGTCCGTTTCAATTTAAATAACAACTGTAAAAGGGATGATTAATTATTTTGAAACAAAGGGGGGAAACCCCCTGAACTCGGAAGCGCTGGATGAGGCGAGAGTCTCACGTCCAGTGCTGTGAGGGACTTGGGGTGAAACTCCCCTTGGCTACTCGACTACTATAAGTCTACAATTACCGCAACCAATATCAAGTGGTAATGCTTTTTCTATTAACGCATCCTTAAATTCAGTGTGACTTTCCACGAACTTTTCGGTTAATGGGTTTAACAATAGATGCACAATTAATATTGACATTTTACTCGGTTTGAAATATTAACCATTAAGGTACATTTTAAACGTGCAAACGAAAGGAGTTTTTTTAATCGAAGCGTTGGTGTAATTTATTTCTTTTATTCCAAATGCCAAATGAAATGAGCATCTATTTAATAGGGCATTCAGATGGAGGGTTAATATATGAAACTTACCACCAGCATCGAAATAAACACTCTTGAAGGGTTAAATTTAACCCTTTATTATGTTTTCCCTTTGAATAGCTATATTTCTTATTGTCAGTGCTTTAATACAAGTATGAAAAACTACAATGCATTATTTAAAAACAATTCCCGGGAAGGAACGCAAAGCTATTTCTGATATGTTACTTTAATTTGGATAAGAAAATTTCCCTGTAGTGCTCCTTGTTTACATTTATTAATCAGCAAATTTTCTATCAACTTTATGTTTTAGGGCTGGCACTGTTTTTAAGTAAGCATAAATTGCCTTCAATTCTGTATCAGTAAGATTTAAATAAGGAATCATTGGATAACGTAACGAAGATTGCCCGTTTGGCACAATCCCTGTTTTTACAGCTTTCACAAAATCATCTTCAGTCCAGACGCCAATACCAGTTTCTTTATCAGAGGTAATATTTAAAGTTGATATTTTTGAACCATCTAATTGATACATTTTATTTCCACCTCCAAAATACCCAGGCGACTTTTCGGGAAATCCATAATTATTTGTAGCAAAATCTTTTGAATGGCATGTGTAACATTCATATTGATACAAAGTTATATACCTGCCCCATGCAACCTGGTTAGTTGTATCCGGGAGGGGGATTGCTTCTTTAGGATAATCAAAAGGCTTGAAAGCTTTTATTGTTACAAGGAATTTTGTAAGAAATGATTGCTGCGATTTAGGAGAAGGTGTCGGGTCTGCCTGAACGCGACTATCACTTGAGTGTAAATAGGCAATAATTGAGTAGAGGTCTTCATCTGCAATATGAATAAGCTTAGGCATGTATGGAGGCACGTATTCGCCATCAGGTTTAATACCTGTTCTTATAAAATAGATGAGTTGCCCATCTGTTAGTTTTCCTATACCTGCAATAGAATCCTTTGTAATATTTGCAGAATGTATCTCACCAAATTGTGGAGCCTCGCTTAATAACCTGCCCGTAAATTTTTGTGATTCGCTGTTGTAGTGGCAACTAAAACAAAGCATGGAAGCCAGTTTCATGCCTTTTTCAATTCGTTGAGGAGTTACTTCTACATTTATGGCTATGTTCTCAACTTTATATTTTGGCATTTCCCTGAATTTTATGAAGATGGCAAATACTCCAACAACCACTACTAATAATACTATTATTAGCAGTAATACTTTAAAAAATTTTCGCATAATAATTTATTGATTAGAAATAGAACTAAAGTAAATAACTTCAAATGCAAATGCAGGAGATTAACAACTGAATGTCAAAATAAATGCTTGCCTTAAAACCGAGTAAAAATAACACTATTGTCTGACAAAATAAATAATTAAAGGGTGAGTTAAGAACTCACCCTTTTTAGTTATGTTGAAGTTGCAAGACAGTCAATATAACTATGGATAAAGATAAATACTTTGCCGGACAGCCGGTCTTATCTCAAATATTAGATACCATACCTTCCTCTTTAATCAATCCTGCCAACCGTAAGCATCAATCCAACAGATACTACAAGCGTATACCATTACGGGTGCATTTAGTAAGCCTGTTATATGGAGTGTTAAGCTATTGCAATGGGCTCAGAGAGTTGTGCGAAGGCAGGCTGACCTGCGAAGGCAAACTGCTGCACTTAGGCTTTGATAAAGCAACGGCCAGAAGTACTTTGTCAGATGCCAATACCAACCGCAGTTACCTGGTTTTTGAGACCATCTACTTTGAGTTGCTCAAAAAATATCACAGCTTTATCTCGGACAGCCGGTTGAAAGGGTTAAGTATCCGTAATCTAAAAATCATCGATAGCACCACCATACGGTTGTTTAGTGATATTCTTCGTGGAGTTGGTCGCAATCCCATAGATGGCAGCCGTAAAAAAGGAGGCATTAAAGTACATACTATGATGGACGCCTTTAGTGGTGTAGCAGAATTTGTACGCATGACAGAAGCCCGGACCCATGACCGAAAATTCCTTCACCACATTGATTTACCAGCTAAAAGTTTTGTGGTCTTTGATAAAGCATACAACC
>PKYU01000603.1 GCA_003132765.1 Chitinophagaceae bacterium
ATCGGAGAGCTGAATCACCATTTCATCTGATAAACAAAACCGATTTTGAAAACTTGTCTCAGTCGGGATAATTTTTACTCTCTCATCCGCCTTATCGCCATATACCATCATTTTATCTTTTACTCCTAATTTTTTCTCAATAATTGAGTTATAACCTTCCTTCAACGTTGGTTTGAAAACAATAAATTCATCGGGTGAGATAGAACCCTGAACCACCATTTCGCCAAGACCATAAGTTCCATTAATTACTACTACATCTTTAAAGCCACTTTCAGTATCGAGACTAAAGGCGACACCAGATGACCCAAGATCACTTCTTACCATTTTCTGAACGCATATACTTAAGCCAACTGTAAAATGGTCATAACCAAAACCCTGTCGATAACTGATAGCACGATCCGTAAAAAGTGAAGCGATACAATTTCGCACCGCATCCATCAAGGTAGCCGGACCACGTACATTAAGAAAAGTTTCCTGTTGTCCGGCAAAGGAAGCATCAGGTAAATCCTCCGCGGTAGCAGATGATCTTACTGCTACATCTGTAAATTCCTGGTTGTAGTCGGAAGATAATTTTTCATAAGCCTTAATTATCATCTCACTCATTTCCTTAGGGAAGANNCCCATGATCTATAGAATTAATGATGTGGCTAATCGTGCTTTCAAGATTATTATATTCCAGAAATTCCCTATAAGCAGCAACGGTTACTACAAAACCATTTGGAATTTTAATTCCTAAAACAGAAAGATTTTGAATCATCTCTCCCAAGGATGCATTTTTACCTCCAACAGTTTCAATATCATTGATACCTACCTGGCTAAGCTCAAGTATGTATTTGTTGTTCATAATTTAATTAATTTAATAGTTGTCAAGAAATAATTTGTTCGAAATTTGGCTTACTCTTTTTCGACGCAAAGCCCCCCAAACATCCTCCATATAGAACCCTCTTAAATCTTTTNNGCTTTAATAGACAGGTTAAACAGATAGCTGAAGCTAACAATACATTTAATTATTTAAAATTTTGATTAATAGGGAAAGTCAGGGCTTTTCCAGAATCTTCTTTTACTATTTCATTAAAGGAATTAGCTCCTGAACCTTTTACGGCAACTATTGTTAATAAGGCTGAAAGGAATAGCGAACCAGCCATAAAAACATAGGAAGCTCCAAAACTTCCTGTAGCCCCATTTAAATAACCCACAATATATGCGCCGGCAAAAGATCCCAGCGCTCCCAAACCATTAATCAATGCAATAGCTCCTCCCGCAACATTACGAGGTAAAATTTCTGTAATTAAGGCAAAGAAAGGTGCATACGGTACGTACATGGCACCGCCAGCAACAGTAAGTAACGCAAATGATAACCAGAAATTACTGACACCGACTAAGTATGAACCATAAAAAGCGAGGGCACCCAAGAATAAAAATGGCCATATAAAGGCTTTCCTATTCTGCGTTTTATCAGAAAAATATGAAACAAAGAACATTCCGATGATAGCTAAAAGATATGGAATAGCGGATAGCCACCCTGTATTTACAATACTCATATCGGGGGCCTCTTTGATAATAGAAGGCAGCCACATTACAAAACCAAAAACACCGACATTCCACAAAGCATATTGCAGGCACAACAAAATAACAACTCTTGATTTAAACGCTTGAGCATAATTTTTAACTGGCTTTATAGTTTTTTGCTCTAGTTGCAATTGCCCTTCCAAATCATTCTTTTCAGAATTAGTTAACCATTTAGCATCCCGAACCTTATCTTCTACCAGCCACCACCAGAAGAATGCCCAAATTATAGCAGGTAATCCTTCAAGAATAAACATCCAGCGCCATCCGAACGACCTTATTAAATAACCTGACAAAATAGACATCCAAAGCATTGTTGCCGGATTACCAAGAATCAAAAAAGCATTTGCCCTTGAGCGCTCAGATTTTGTAAACCATCTGCTTAAGAATATAAGCATTGCTGGCATTACAGCACTCTCTACTACACCAAGCATAAATCGAATAACAATCAAATAGTACACATTACTGACCATACCAGTAGCCATAGCAAGCACACCCCATGAAATTAAAGACCAAAAAATTAATCTTTTAGCGCTTTTGTCAGCCGCATAAAGCGCTCCGGGAATTTGAAAGAAAAAATAACCTAAGAAAAACAGTGATCCTAATAAGGAAGATGTTGCGGCATTGATGTTTAGATCCTTTGCCATCCCGCCTGCTAAAGCGAACCCGAAATTTGCTCGATCAAGAAATGCAAGACTAAATGTAATAAAGACAACAGGAATTATGCGTAACCAACGCCGTCCGGCAATCGTTTTCACCATGTCGATTGAATTTATGCGATTATTGATATTAGTTAGCTTTTTACAATTCAGGAAAACTTTTGTTAATAAGAATTATAAACCAAATTTTATGAAACTACATTTAGAAATTACACTGCTCTTTTCTTTCCTTGTTTAAGATACAGTCACCATTAAATGTATATCTGAGGTTGAAGCTACCCATCCCAACTTTCACCTTATAATATATTGCAGATTGATAAAATTCCAAGTATGTCTCCCAATTTACCTGCCCTTTTTTGAACCTATTTAAGAAGGAATAGCAATAACACTCCTGATATCAATAGGGATTAATTATACCTAAACCCACTCACATTTTGTACATTATAGATGACTCAGGAAGATCTTTTTAGTATCATTACTTCAATTCAACAATCATTTCAATTTCTACAGGTATATTCATTGGTAAAGATGCGACACCAATAGCTGAACGTGCATGTTTCCCACTCTCGCCAAACACTTCCACCATCAAATCNNTTACCATTCCCAAAACTTTAACGATTCTCTTGACCTTGTTTAAACTTCCGATCTCTCCTTTCAATGCCTCCAACAAGCAAATTCCTGTTAACCTAGCTGCTGCCTGAGCTTGTTCCAAATCCAACTCACTTCCAACTTTGCCAATAATAAATGTGCCGTCTGATTTGTGCGGCCCCTGCCCTGAGAGGTAAATCATTTTTCCTACACGAACTGCTCCTACATAATTAGCTATAGGGGTAGCCGGTGTTCTTAATTGAATCCCAAGTTCTTTCAATCTGGTTTCCGGATCCTTTTGTGTTTGGGCGATAGAAGAAGAAATAAAAAAAATTAAAATAAGCGCCGGAATAAAATTTCTAAGTCTTGGCATGGTTATAAGATTTTGATTAAAAATTTACACAAATTATAANNGTTTTGTTTATATATTAAGAGCACTTTTTTGATATTATGGGTTGGTTAAACATGGAAATTATTTTATTAAGGAAAGTGATTTTTGATACTAATAATAATAGTTAGGCACTCGCAATATATTCTTCCGTTTCAAAGAATGTAGGGTAAGTTTTGTCATATTCCCTTCTTAGTATTTACGCAACAATTCTATGAAATAATATTTGTCCATTTAATTTGATTAAGGTTACTTGCTCTAGTTATGATCAAAAAAGAAGTGAAGTTCCACAATGTATAAAAAATTAAAATTAATAAGGACTATCTGCAATTAGACAATGGCTCATTTATTCCAGGCATTTTCTAATGAAGTCAGAACCAATCTATCGAGAATAATTACTATTTGGTAGGGAGCGCAAAAGCAACATAAGTATCCCCTGACTTATTCTTTATCCTTCCACATGCGATGACTATAAATTCTCTAATATTTACGCGATATACTAANNCCGTTTCAAACAATAACTCTCCCTTTCTTTCATTAAAAGCTCTGAATTTATTATCCCTTATAGCTTCAATAAATAGTAGTCCACCAGCGGTTACATTATTAAGTTCGATGATGCTCACTTCAGCGCCTTGCTTGGCAAACAATATAGCCATGGATCATCCTATACCATTACCAGCTCCGGTTATATCCGCTTTATTATTCTTTAATGAAAACATAATTGGTAATATAGTGCTGAGTTAATTAATGCAAAACACACCTTATTTTTGATTCAAGTTATACGTAATCCTGATCCAACTTATATGAGATCTGGTCTTTGGTCAATCAATTAGTTGCTTAAATTTCCTTTTTTCATTGATAAAATGTCAATGTTACCATGTTCTTTCCTTCAATAAATCCGGGAATTCTTCTTTAGGGAATGGTAATTTTATTTTATTTATGTCCATCCACGATGAGAAATCTTTTTCGATTTCAGGGGTCCATCGGCCATCAATCTGCTCTGATGTGTATTTACCTTCCCGGAGCCGTTGTTGCCCAAATTCATCCCGCACGTTTACCAGTTCACCAATCTTGACTATCCTTTCAGCCAAATGTGGAGGAATAAAAATAACACCATTCAAATAACCAAGAACTATATCTCCGGGCAAAACCGTCACCGCGCCAATCCTGATTGGTTTATTGATAGCTGTAAGCATCATTTCCTGTTGGTACGAAGGATGGTCTCCTCTAACAAAAGCAACAAAGCCATCCATATTTGATAAATCTCTTAAGTCCCTAACAGTTCCATTAAAGACTACCCCATTTCCTGATTTTGCCAGGATGGCGGTTCCTAAGTTGCTTCCAATTATGGGGCCATTTTCCACTTTCCCATACGAATCTGCTACATATACATCACCCATTTTCAACATATCGATAGGCCAGGATACCAAGTCACCTGTACGTCCTTCATTAGCCCCCTTTTTCTCTAATTGCTCCCTGACATCCTTACGAAGTGGCATAAATTGAGCCGTTAAAGCGCGTCCTACCAATACTTCCCCCGAATGGATATCTAACCAATTCCCTTCATATTGGTTGGGATATCCTTCAGCCCTTAACACCCCCCAGGCTTGTTCCAAGGGTATTTTTTTCATGCGTTTCAGAATGTCATCCGGTACTTTTGGTCTACCATCAGGAAAGCGCTCCCCTTTCCATTTGGGAGTTAATTCAATCATTTCCTGTCGGCTTAGCGTCAGATTTTGTGCATCAAGTGAATAGAAGAAGATTAATAGGAAAGAAACAAAAATAAACCTAAGACAACTACTTTTCATGTTTGGTTATTTTAATTTTTATGAAATATTATTTACATAGGATTAGGTAGAATAATAATAAGGAGTTTTTAATACTGAATAAGGATGAGGAACTTGATCGTGTTTATAGCATTACATTTAAAAGATTATTGAGATTTTATTTGGTAATTAAAAATCGTCCAAATAACAAAAAATTAACTATCGTTCTCCAAAAAGATTCCAATAGGATTCTTAAGTATTACGTATTATTTTATTGAAGTAAAGACCTTTCAGAAATATTTTACTTNNAATCATTAATAGAATATATTTGGCCATCTTTAATAACTTTAGTAACCTTCATTGCATCCTGAATCCGTTTTAATGGATCGCCATTTACTATTACCATGTCCGCCAGCTTTCCTACTTCAATACTACCGAGATCTTTATCAACACCTACCTCCTCTGCAGACCTGATGGTTGCCGCTTGCAAAGACTGAAAGGGAGTGAGTCCAGCTTCAACTAATATCCATAATTCGGCTTGCAAACTACTCCCAAAAGGAGCAAAGGGAGCATCCGTTCCTGTTGTAATTCTTCCACCTAACAGAAAAATAGATTTGACAGTACTTAAAAGTGCATAATAATTCTCATCCTCCTTAAAATCTCTTAACGAATCCATTAGCAATTTCTCATGAACCAAACTATTTAAAAATCGAGGCTCAACAAATCTCCTCATCCGATCATCATTAAACAACTCATCATATTTTGAAGCCATTCTGAGATAGCCAGTTCGCATACCAATTGTAGGTGTATTATACATTCCTGATTTGCCAATTAATTTTATCACATCATCATAACTTCTAAAATTTGCGTCCAAAATCATTGAATATCCATCGCGACTTGTGCCTGCAATATGCTCAAGAGCGTCAACATTATACTTGGCAGAAGGATATAATTCATGTGACGAAATAGGAATCCCTAATTTATGAGCCCCTGCTGTCAGAATTTTTTGAATAGAATCAGGGAGGCGAACATAGGTTTTTAACAAGCTATAATCAAGTTTTTTTGCTCTTTCCAATTCCATTTTTACTTGATTAGGATTTTTAACACTAATGGCCAAGCCATATGGAATGCGACTACCGTCTAACAAGCCTCCTGTGAAGAAGAGTCTGGGACCTGGACAAATTCCACTTGACCAAGACTCCTTAGTTTCAAGAGCATCATAGGGGTCAGAACCCGGCTCTCTTATTGAGGTAATTCCATAGGAAAGCCATATTTTACCTAACTTTTCTCCAACAGTTGCACTTAAATGTATATGCATTTCAAACAAACCAGGAATGATCACTTTATCAGTAGCATCAACAATCTTTATTCCTAGCGGATGTTCCTGGTGAGGTTTTATTNNGTCTACATTTTCCAGATAGGTACTATCCACACCGTTAAATAATTTACCTGCATGAATGATATAATTTTCTTTTGTAAGCAGTGGTTTCCATTTCAGATCAATGGTAATTTGTTTAGATTGGCCACTTCCGATATCAATCTTTTTTAGCTTATCTGTAGCAATATATACCAGGCTCTTCGAATCACCTGTCCAACTTAAATTATCTGCAAGTTCATTGGTAATTTTTTTGGGAGTTCCGATAATTTCCCCCCTAGGATTTACGGGAACAGTCCATAGCACGCCATCTTCCACATAAGCCATTTTACTTCCGTCCGGTGACCAAGTCGGACCATTCTGGCTCCGAATGCCCAGAGTACTGGTAGAGTCAGGCGAAACAAAGTGGGTACCCCCTTTATCTAATGATACTAGTAAAAAAGCATTGAACCCTTCCCTGTAACGGGAAGATGCGGGCTTTAGGGCCATTAATGCAAGAGTTTTGCAATCAGGCGACCAACTTGCTTTACCAGGATCCTCAACTGCCTTGTTCAATAATTTCACATTACCAGTAGAAACTTCTGCAACCATCAAGGTTTCATATCCCCAACTCCTTTTATAATCAGTTGTATAAAATGCAATTTGCTTTCCATCAGGTGACCATGAAGGCATAGAAACATCCTCAATGACCTTAGTCATTAGAAGGCGCCTTTCCCCTGATGCAATATTCTGTATCCATATGTCCATTTTACCATTTCGATCAGAAATATAGGCAATGTTCCTTCCATCGGGAGACCATTCAGGGTAAAGATCAACATATGGCCCTTTGGTGATTTGAGAAAGTTTCNNGTGGCTTAGAGCCGTAAATACAACTTTTTTTCCATCAGGGGATACCACGGGACCTACGATACCCAGAGGAGTTAGTTCCATTTCATTGTCAAAGTCATAAAGCTTCTTTTTATAAGGTGCTCTGTTTAGCGAAAAACTGGCTTTAAAAGGGATAAGGGTAATTTCGTTCTTACCAAGTTCCCTTTTTTTGATTTTACCATCTGCAGTATATAGAATACTATTATTGGAAACCCAGTTTATCCTGAAAGGGAAAAGGTCCTCATCCCCTTTTGAGATTTGCTCCATTGTGCCGGTTGCAATATCTGCTATATAAGCATAACTGGCATTATTGGGAGCAAATAAAGAAGATTTACTTATATAGGCAGTAAAAGCTAACCGTTTGCCATCTTTACTCCAAGATGGGGCTGCAAGGCGAAGTGAAGACGGGGCTACAATTCTTTCCACCCCATTTTCCAATACATAAATACCGGCCTTTTCTCTTTCAGAAACAAAAGCTNNAGCAGGATTAAAATCATTTGCCGGATTGAAGGTTAACTGTTTAAGTTTTCGATTTTCCAGATCAACCCTCCAGATATCATAATTTCCACTTCTGTCAGAGGAAAAAACAATAGACTTACCATCAGGGGACCAGTCTGGTTCTCTGTCATCATAATTACCTTCTGTAATCTGTTGCAAATCAGTTCCATCTTTTTTCACTGTCCAGATATGATAGTTGCCGCTTCTATATGAATGAAATACGATACGATCTCCGTCAGGTGACCATGCGGGTTCCTGGCAATCTCCCATTTCATCAGTAATATTGGTTGCCTTTCCACCCTTCATGGGGATTGTCCAAATTGTGCCCTGGAGAGCCATCGCTAATAATGAATGGTCTGGTGAGAGCG
>PKYU01000249.1 GCA_003132765.1 Chitinophagaceae bacterium
TATATATGGACGGGGCGCTTGTGGCTTCCAACGGAAGTACAACAATAGCACAGAATTTTACAGGATACTGGAGAATAGGGTATGATAACCTTGCTGCGTGGGTTTCGGTGCCTACAAGCTATTATTTTAACGGAACCCTCGATGATGCGGTTATTTACAGTACAGAACTCAATGCCACTCAGGTAGCCACTTTATATAATTCCCCTGACGGAGCTGGAAACGGTGGCCCGGTTTGTGCAGGGTCATCTTTAAACTTAACCGAGGCATCAGTGAGCGGTGCAACTTATGCATGGACAGGGCCCAATAGCTTCAGTTCTTCTTCTCAAAATCCGACTTTTTCATACACGGCAGCAAATGCCGGAGTTTATACGCTTGTTATTTCATCAGGAGGTTGCTCGGCAAATGCCTATACAAGTGTTTCATCACTTACAACTCCGGGGCAATGGACCGGTAACATCAGTAATAACTGGAATAATGCCAACAACTGGTGCACCGGTACACTTCCGGTTATCTCAACCAATGTTACTATTCCTGCAACAGCAACTAATATGGCGGTTGTTACCGATAATCAATTATGCAATAACCTGGTAATTAATACCGGGGCTTCCTTCAATATAAATACAGGGGGTACTTTGCAAATTGCAGGAACTATCTCCAATTCCGGGACATTTAATGCAAGCAATGGTACCATAGAAATGAGTGGGACTTCTGCGCAAACAATTCCGGCAGGATCATTATATAATAATGCATTGATGAACCTTATTATTAATAATACCAGTGGGAGTGGCGTTACATTGAGTGGGGCTTTGGATATTTATGGTGCAGTAACTTATTCCGGCACAGGCAAAGTTCTAAATACCAATGATAACCTAACTTTTAAGTCAAGTGCATCAGGTACAGCCTGGTTAGGTAGCATGACCGGTAATACCATAAATGGAAAAGCAACTGTGGAACGATACCTTTCTGCGAAAAAAGGCTGGAGATTTTTATCGGTACCTACCAATACGACCCAAACTATACAGCAAGCCTGGCAGGAAGGTTGCGGAGCGAATGCTAACTGTGTTCCCGGTTTTGGAACTCAAATTATTGGAGCAGCCGGCACAGGAGGAGGTTTTGACGTGGCCACTTCGGCTCCATCTTTGAAAACTTACAATTCAGCAACCAATATATGGGTAGGGGTTACTAATACCAACAGCACAAATATTGCTGCAAAATATGGTTACCTGGTATTTGTAAGGGGGGACAGAAGTGTGATTTCTGCCTTTGCCTCAACCACACCGACAATTTTACTTACTAAAGGAAATTTGTATGTGGGCTCCCAATCGGCAATAAATATTTCTTCCAATCAATTTGGATCAATAGGTAATCCTTATGCATCTTCATTAGATATGCGTAACATTTCCAAAACAGGGCTAAAAGATTTCTTTTATGTATGGGATCCAAAGTTAGGAGGGGGATCGGGTTATGGTGGCTACCAGACTTTTTCCAACAGCGGTGCAAATTACACGGTAACGCCCGGTGGCGGAAGTTATGGCTCAATTGGCAGTATTAATAATTACATACAGAGCGGACAGGCTTTCCTATTGCAGGCAACTGCATCGGGCGGTAGCATTACGCTTACAGAGGCAGCAAAGACCAGTGGCAGCGCACTTGTATCATCACCTGTCGCCCCGCCATCATCTTCCTTAATAGTTAATTTATATGGTGTAAATACAGATAGCAGTACTTATATGGCAGATGGGTTCCTGGTAAATTATGGCGACAACTACAGTAACCTGGTAGATGATATGGATGCAATAAAATCAACTAATTCGTCAGAAAACCTGTCAAGCAACAGAACCAATAATTTATTGGTGATTGAAAGAAGGCATTCTCTTACTGCCACGGACACAATATTCTTCAATCTTACGAATGTAAAAGTGCAGAATTATCAATTTGTAATAACTGCTTCACAATTATATAAGCCGGGATTAACGGGCTATTTAGTAGACAATTACATTGGCACCCAAACACCACTTAACATTGATGGAACTACTACTTTAAATTTCAACATTGCAAACATTCCAGGTTCTTATGCCGCCAATCGCTTCGAAATTTTATTCTCGCCTGCAGCATCGTCACCCGTCACTTTTACTTCCGTGGTCGCATACCAACAAGCTAACGGGAATAACATTGATTGGAAAGTGAGTAATGAAACTAACGTGAAGCAATATGAAGTGGAGAAATCTTCCGATGGAACTGTATTTACAACAATGACTATTACTCCGCGTACGGCAAATAATGGTGGTTCAGCAAGCTACGAGGCAATTGATGGACAGGCTTTCCAAGGCATAAATTATTACCGGATAAAAAGCGTAGATATCTATGGGGAATCTTCTTATTCTCAAATGGTGAAAGTTCAGCCTGTTATATCTGTGAATAGCGATATTTCCATTTATCCGAATCCAATTCAAAGTGGAAGCATTAATATTTTGTTTACCAACCAGGCTTCGGGTATTTATTCCGTGAGAGTCATGGATCAATTGGGCCAATCAATAATCACCAGACAAATTAATCTTACTCAAGGAACCAGCACTGAAACAATTCAACTGCAAAAAAGCATGGCTCGCGGTGTTTACCAGGTTGAAATAACAGAACCGGATAATAACAGTAAGATGATCAAGGTAATTTATTAATAATTTCATAGTCATTTTCATTTTTCTTATTCTGAGTTAAAATCAGACAGGCTTTTTTCACAGAAAAAATGATTTTAAAATAATGTNNAAATCCAACTTACAAGACCACTCCTCTTTGTCTGCGATACCAAAAAGAACTTTCTGTTAATTCTTGAAAAGTGAGTAGCCAATCCGGTTTATTATTTTAATTTTCTGAAAAATTCATAATTATGGACGCAAGTACAAACAGTATAAACTGGTTTGAAATACCGGTAACTGAGATATGCAGAGAGCCAGTCATTTTTACCAGGTAATTTTCAGCATGCACATGGATGAAACTGAAATGATGGGGATGCAAATGGCATTTTTCCCTTATGAAATGGGAAGCGGCAAAGCTTCAGGAGCTTTAGTGCAGGGAGCGCAACAAATGCCCGGAGATAAAGGGGCCCTTATTTACCTGAATGCCAACCCATCAATGGATGTGATACTTGAATTGATACCCCAGATGGGTGGCATTGTGTTGATGCCAAAAACACAAATATCGCCGGAAGTTGGTTATATAGCCCTGTTTACGGATACCGAAGGAAACAAACTTGGGTTGCACTCACAAAATTAAAATCCGCAGGATAATTCTTATTGCAGCCATGAAGAAATTGATTTTTAGCATTATTTTTCTTCATGGGAATAAGTCTTTAAAAAGAGAACATAAATCAAGATATCCTGGTTTAAGAATTGTTTGATCCTTTGTTGTAAGCATCATTGTTGCAATATTTATTATAAAGCGATAGACCTATAAGGTTTATTATTTTAATTTCCCGCACAATTTATTTTTATAAATATTCTATAATTCTATATGCTTATATAATTGACTTTGCTTTTAATATTTCAGAATTGACCACCTTAGTGCTAAGTTTAAATTGTATTTTCTAATAATTTAAAATTCAAGAATATGAGCGTAAATAATAAACATCTCGCAACGATCCTGCTGGGAGCTGCAGCAGCTTTTGGTGCCTATAAGTATAGTAAGCTGACGGACGAAGAAAAGCAAAAAATGGCTGATTCAATTAAAGATAAATTTCACAAACTTAAAGATGAGGCAGAAAACTCAACTGAAACAGCCAAAAATTATTTCAATGATCTGAAAGGTAAAGCCACCGAAATGTTTAAGGAGCATTTTCCGGAGGCAGAGCAGCATTTTGAAGAGTTTTTTAATGGACCA
>PKYU01000036.1 GCA_003132765.1 Chitinophagaceae bacterium
CAATGCAGGACCATAAATGGTTAAAGCGATTTATAAAAGATTACAAAATAGATGCAGTTATTTCGGATAATCGTTTAGGAATGTTTAATAAAAAAATTCCTTCCATTTATATAACCCATCAACTGTTTATCAAAACCGGCAATTCATATTCTGAAAAAATTGCACAGAAAATACATAACTATTTTATCAGGAAATACAAAAATTGCTGGGTGCCTGATTTTGAAATAAATGATTTAGCAGGAACTCTTTCACATCCGGAAAAAATAAGTTCAAATGTTTTGTATCTGGGGGCACTTTCAAGGTTTGAGAAATTATCCGGTGTTTCAATCATTTACGATGTATTGATTATATTATCAGGGCCCGAACCACAAAGAACTATTTTTGAAAAGATTATTTTACCTCAATGCAAAATAGAAGGGAAAAAAATCTTGTTAGTTAGAGGATTGCCCGATAGAAATGATCATGAGGAAATGAATTCAGATCCATTGAAAATCATGAATCATCTTCAGTCTGACGAATTAAATTTAGCAATCCACCAATCCGAAATTATTATAAGCAGAAGTGGATATACCACTATTATGGATTTGGCAAAATTGGGAAAGAAGGCAATATTAGTACCTACTCCAGGTCAGCCGGAACAGGAATACCTTGCCGGTTATATGATGCATAAAAAATATTTTTATTCAATAAGTCAGAAGGAATTCTCGTTGGATTCAGCCCTGAAAGAAGCGGTAACCTTCCAATTCGTAAAGCCGGAATTATCAATGGATCATTTTAAAAAGATAATTAATGAATTTGTGCTGTCACTTAAATCCGGCAAATTTGCAACTCAATAGATTATTGTGACCGAAAAAGCGAAGGCGCATTTAGGATTAGTAGGAACAAACCTTTTCTTTGCATCAAATTACAGCGCCATTAAGTATTTCATTGGCCACCATTTTGCAGGGCCATTTGGTTTAAACCTCATCCGGATAGGTATCAGTTTAATTTTGTTTTGGATTTTATTTCTGTTCAGTTCGGAAAAAACGTACCTCAAAAGAGGTGAAATAATTCAGGTTATTTTATGTGCAGTAGCAGCTATCGCGCTGAACCAAATGCTTTTCATTAAGGGCCTTGCTCTCACATTTTCTATACATGCGGCCCTTCTTACCCTTATGACACCAATATTGATTACAATATTAGCTTCAAGAATTTTGAAAGAAAAATTAACCAGAGAAAAAATAATTGGTTTATTTCTTGGAGTTTCCGGAGCTATATTATTGGTAGCATTGAGAGAGCCTGGTCATCCCGGAGAGAATATTCCCCTCGGGGATTTGCTTGTAATATTAAGTGCATTAGCCTATACGATGTATTTTATTTTGGTAAAATCGCTCATGAATAAATACGCTGCTATTAAGGTAATGCGCCTGGTATTCACTTTCGGCTTTTTTATGATACTGCCGTTAAGCTATAAAGAATTTTCCGAAATTACCTGGCAGCTTTTTGGTTTTAAGGATTGGTTGTTGTTGTTTCTGATCACTATTCCTGGTACATTCCTGGCATACATCTTTAATGCATATGGTATTCAAAAACTGAGTGCATCGATAGCGGGCGCCTACATATATTCTCAACCTGTTTTCGCAATAATAATAGCGATGATTTTTTTGAAAGAACAATTATCCGCATTAAAAATTGTAGCAGCTCTCCTGATTTTTAGCGGGGTTTTCTTGTCAAACCGGAAAGTAAAAAATTCATGAGTGGCATTGCCGCATTGAAATCATAACCCTAAAAGTATCAATTTTCATTTTTAGGAAAATCAAAGAATAAAAATTCTTTTTTTGATTTTTTGAAATCGATCCATTTATCGCTATTAATTTTTATTACGTAAACTGCGCAGGTCGGCATATTATTAATTGGATAGCAATTCAGCGTATTTATGAAGTTGGTAATTCCAGGATTGTGTGCTACAATCGCAACCGAATCAAACTTATCATCGAGTGTTTCAATAACATCATAAAAATTACTTTCGGGGGCTTCATACAAAGCAGATAGCTGGATCAGTTTTTTTTCATCTTCATCAAACTTTTTCATCATAAGCCCGGCGGTTTTTATTGCACGTTTTGCAGGGCTTGAAACGAAAGCATCAATTTGGATACCCTTGTCGATAATTCTTTGGGCCATAAGAGGCGCATCATGTTTGCCTCTTTCATTAAGGTGCCTATCAAAATCAGAAATGGAAGCATCACCCCAACTACTTTTTGCGTGGCGAATCAACAGAAGTGTTTTCATCTGGCTATAATTTAAGAAATCCCCCTTAATAACTTCTCATATTTTTGCCTTCCATGTAATTTAAAAAGGCTTTGTTTACAACCCGATTTCCGCCAGGCGTTGGGTAATTTCCTGTGAAATACCAATCGCCAAGGTTTGTTGGGCAGCTTTCATGAAGGTCTTCAATAGTTTGATATATTACATCAACGGGAACCGTTATATCTTCCGGCGTTATTAATTGAGCTATTTTTTTTGAGATTTCATCTACAGTGAATGGTTTGTAAATATGCCTTACGACATTTTCACAACTAAGCTTGTTATTTCTCTTCAACTCATGGCATTTTTCTACCAGTTCTTGAAGCAAGTGCCCCATATTTTTTTCCTTTATTAATTGCATAGCTGCTTTAAATGCAACAAATTCGCCCAGTTTGCTCATGTCTATGCCATAACAATCCGGGTACCTTATTTGAGGCGCGGAAGAAACAACGATAATTCTCCTGGGCTCAAGCCTTGAAAGCATGCGAATAATACTTTCACGCAAAGTTGTCCCCCGAATGATTGAATCATCAATAACTACAAGGGTATCTAAATTCTTCCTTACGGTTCCATAAGTAATATCGTAAACGTGCTGAACCATTTCATTTCGACTAATATCCTCCGTTATGAAGGTTCGCAGCTTCACGTCTTTTGTAGCAATCTTTTCAATACGAACCCTTCGATTAATCATTTCAGACAGTTTCTCTTCATTTACATCATTTCCCCAGCTTAATATTCTTTCAACTTTTGTTTTACTTAGATAATCTTCTGCGCCCTTAAGGAGGCCGTAAAAAGCAATCTCAGCGGTATTGGGAATAAATGAAAAAATTGTGTTCTTAAGATCATAATCGATTTCTTTCAAAACTCCCTCACTCAGATGATAACCTAACGCGATTCTTTCCCGGTAGATTTTTTCATCACTGCCGCGGGAAAAATAAATTCTTTCAAAGCTACAGACANNTCCTTCGGCTCCAGTATTTGCACTATTGCAAAATCTCCTTCTGGTCCTGCAATTATGGCGTTTCCGTGCATTAATTCTTTTACTTCATTTTCACCAACATTAAATGCTGTCCTGACGGCCGACCTTTCACTTGCAGCAACGATTACTTCATCATTAGCAAAATAGTAACATGGCCTGATTCCATTAGCATCCCGCACTACAAATCCGATTCCACTGCCGGTAATTCCTCCAAATGTGAATCCGCCATCAAAAAGTGAAACTGATTTTTTTAATACCTGTACAATGTCTGTAGTTTCGGGGTTTGCTTCATCGGCCTTTACAAGGAAATGATAAATTACATCCATCATTGCACCAAGGTCGCTTTGCCTGTCTAATTCATCAGGGTGGCTGTTTATTAAAGAAAATAATTCTTCCTTATTTACAAGGTTGAAATTACCCGCAAGGGCAAGGTTTCGCGCCGGGATAGTGTTTCTTTTGATAAAGGGGTGGCAAAACTGAACATTATTTTTTCCCTGCGTTCCGTAGCGTAAATGACCAAGTAATAATTCGCCTAAAAAATCAATATGACCCTTCATTAAGCCAGGATGAAGTTCTATTTCCGGCTGGTATTTTTTGATTTCATTGATCTGTTCTGCTATTTGTGAAAAAATGTCAGCTATGGCCTGGTTAGCGGAACTTCTTTTGCGATGCAAGAAAGGATATCCTGGCTCGGTATTTAATTTTACAACAGCAATTCCTGCCCCGTCCTGTCCACGATTGTGCTGTTTTTCCATAAGGAGATACAGCTTGTTAAGGCCGTATAGTACGGTACCATATTTTTGACGGTAAAAGGAAAAGGGTTTACGCAATCTCATGAATGCAAGACCGCATTCATGTTTTATTTCATCGCTCATTTATAAGAATGAAGCGCAAAATTAAGGTATTATCTAAAAGTGCCAGCAACAGAAATGAATTGTTTTGTTATTTCTTTCTTAGAAAACAAAGGTCAAGCGAAGCAGGTTGATATAGTTATCTTGGGCGATCAATTTTGAGCAGTAGCCGTATTGGTTTCCCACTTTTTTAATTCAGGACATGATTTATAATCATCTGCAATTTTTATATAAAAACCAGATACTTTCTTAGTAAACCAATCCTCTAAAACACCATTTTTCTTATCTTCCAAAGCTCTTTGTGCTACTTTATCATAATCATCTTTCAGGTTTTCACGATGAGGTTCTGTTTTAGTGATAATCTCTACAATACGTACGCCTTTTTTGCCACGATCATCAGTGAATTCAGTAGGCTGGGAATATTCACCAACTTTAAGGTCTTTTAACATAAGAACCAGATCTTTATCCAATTGGTCAATAGTTAAGAATGTACTGCCATTTTTTGCTGGAATTCGACCTCCGGTAAATTTACTATTTTCATCCTCACTGTATTTGGAAACAGCCTGACCGAAACCGAACGTTCCTGAAATTATCTTATTACGTATGGTATCTAATTCTGCTTTTGCCTCATTTACCTGGATAGAACTCACTTGGGGAATTTTTAATATGTGCCGGATCACTGCATCATCACCATTCTTACTAACCATTTGAATAATGTGATATCCAAACTTGGTTTTGAAAACACTTGAAATCTGCCCATCCTTAAGGCTGAATGCTTTTGCAAGAAAAATAGGATCCCATTGCTTTTCATTTCGATTTATTTCGTATCTGCCTCCATTATCCTTACTACCGGGATCATCAGTATATAGCGTAGCCAATGTTTCAAACTTCTTAGAACCATCTTCCACTTCTTTTTTGTATTCCTTCAATTGATCAATTGCATATTGTTCCAGTTCACGGCTTGGCTTAGGGTAAATGACGATTTCCCCAATTTCAAGTTCTGATTCATAAAAATGAAGACTGTCTTTAGGGATAGCAGCATAAAATGCTTCCACTTCTTTTGGCGTAATTCTTACATCAGCAACAATTTTATCTCGTTCGCCCTGAGCCAGCTTTTGCTCACGAAAGGTTTGCCTGAAGTCTTCTTTTAATTGAAAAATTGATTTTCCCGCTATCTGCTCCACGATATCTTTGGATCCATAATAGCTTATAAAATACCTGATCTTATTATCAATTTCAGCATTAATTTCTTCTTCTGTAACAGGAATAGAATCTAATTCGGCCTGTAAAACCAAAGCTTTCATTCCGAGTGCCTGCTCAAGCAAAAGACACTTTCCATTAACGGGTACCTCTATGCCCTGGCGTTGCATGTCTGATATATTGTTATCAATCTCACTTTTAAGAATTATTTTGTCGCCCACGGTTGCAATAATCCTGTCTGCAACTATTTTTTTTGTTTGGGCAAATAAAGTGCAGGATATTGAAATGAAACAAAATATAAGTAGACTCTTCTTCATCAGTAAACGATCTTTTTGTTAAATAGATTC
>PKYU01000372.1 GCA_003132765.1 Chitinophagaceae bacterium
ACGAAGCTTTTGGAAATGATGTAGAATTAATGGTTAATACAGATAATGCTTCAGATGCAGTTCAGGCTGCTTTTCATTTTGCAAATAAGGGAGATGTGGTTTTATTATCCCCTGCTTGTGCAAGTTTTGACTTATTTAAGAATTATGAAGACAGGGGGAGGCAATTTAAAGAAGCAGTGAAAGATTTGTAAAAACATAATTGATTAGAAATTTATTAGAAGAATAATTTCAAACCCAATGAAAGAAAGGTTTTGAGAACTTAAAATAAAATGAGCGACACTAAAAATACAGTAACCGGAATATTTCCTTCTTCTCCGCAGGGGGTTACGGATAATATTTTAAGACGGACCAAAGGCGATAAGGTTATTTGGGCGATTGTGATCATGCTCACTTTGGTTAGTGTCCTCGTCGTTTACAGCAGTATAGGTTCGTTGGCTTACAAAATGAATAAGAGTACGGAAAGCTATTTATTCAAACAAATTGGTTTCATTTCGCTGGGCTTATCCATTATTTATTTTGCTCATAGAGTCAACTATACAATTTACTCCCGTGTGGCAACTATATTGTTCTTGATTTCAATACCATTATTAATTTATACATTAAAATTTGGAAGCAGTATTAATGAAGCTAACCGATGGATAAAGTTGCCGGTAATAAATATGACCTTCCAGACATCAGACCTGGCAAAGCTTGCCTTATTCATGTATATGAGCAGGCAATTGAGCAAAATGCAGGGTGAAATAAAGGATTTTAAGAAAGGTTTTTTGCCACTTATCGTTCCGGTTTTAATTATTTGTTTGCTAATTGCCCCCGCTAATTTGTCTACTGCATTATTGATTGGAGGCATAGCATTGATGTTGATGTTCATAGGACGGGTAAGAGTGAGACATATTTTGCTGGTGGTTGGTACAGCCTTATTACCGCTCATTTTTTTGATAATGGTTGCATCACATTATTATAACAAACAAGATCACACTTCCAAAGATTTGCCGGGTATCTTCAATTTTGGCCGAATGCCCACATGGGTAAAGAGGGTTCAGGATTTTATGTATGCTGACAAAGCAGATGCTTCTTACCAGGTACAGCAGGCAAAAATTGCTATTGCTACAGGAGGATGGTTCGGAAAAGGACCCGGCAAAAGTGAACAGAGAAATTTTTTACCTCATCCTTACAGTGATTTTATTTATGCCATAATTATAGAAGAATATGGGCTTACAGGTGGGGCAATCATCATTTTGATTTACCTGCTTTTCTTATTTCGAAGTATACGAATCTTTCAAAGATGCCCATATGCATTTGGTGCCTTTTTGGCAATAGCATTGAGTTTTACATTGGTTATTCAGGCAATGGTGAATATGGCAGTTAATGTAAATCTCTTTCCAACTACCGGCGTCACGTTGCCATTAGTGAGTATGGGCGGAAGCAGCCTTTGGTTCACCTGTTTTGCTATCGGAATCATTTTAAGTGTTGCTCGAAATGTAGAGCAGATGGAAGGCAAAATACCAATAGTTGAAACAGAAAATGTTGAATCAGGAGAATTAAAAAGAGGAGTTAGTCATAAAAAATGNNTTTGGAAAATTTTGAAGTTCAGACAAATGGAAATAGAAAGATAATAATAGCCGGGGGAGGCACCGGAGGCCATATTTTTCCGGCTATTGCAATTGCTAATGCTATAAAAAAACTCGATCCACAGGCAGAGATTTTACGTGTGGGCGCCAAAGGAAAAATGGAAATGGAAAAAGTGCCGCAGGCAGGATTTAAGATCGAGGGATTAGATATAGCAGGATTCAACAGAAGTTCTTTGATAAAAAATATCGGTTTGCCATTTAAGCTGGCGAGGAGTTTTCTCCAGGTTCGAAGAATTTTTAAAAACTTCAGACCTGGTGCAGTAGTTGGGGTCGGTGGTTATTCCAGCTTTCCGGTGATGAGATCCGCGCAAATACGGGGCATTCCAACATTTATTCATGAAAGCAATTCATTGCCTGGTAAGAGTAATATTATGTTAGGCAGAAGGGCAACAAGAATTTTTGTATCTGCCGGGGGAATGGAAAAATACTTCCCGGCTGAAAAAATAATTGTATCGGGTAACCCTGTACGCAATATTTTTTTACAAAAAATTCCGAGAGAGGAAGCGGCCAATTTCTTTGGACTCAAACCGGAAATTAAAACTGTTTTTGTGATGGGCGGAAGCCTTGGTGCAAAAAGTATAAATGAAACCATAGAAAAAAATATTCATGCATTTAAAGAAAATAATCTGCAACTTATATGGCAAACAGGAAAATTATTTTCCGGCAAAGCAGGAATAGAAACAGATACAGAAAAAAATGTCTGGAAAAGCAAATTTATTAACCGGATAGAATATGCTTACGCAGCCGCAGATCTGGTTGTGGCAAGGTCCGGTGCAATGACAATTGCGGAATTATGTGTTATAGGGAAAGCGGTCANNAAGACCACCAGGCTGCAAATGCTCTCGCTTTAATTAGAGAGCATGCAGCCTTGATGGTCCGGGATGGAGATGTGGAAGAAACTTTAATAGGCACGATGCTTAACCTCTTGAAGGATGAAAAGAAGATTCAGGAACTGCAGGTAAATATTTTAAAATTGGGCATAACGAATGCGGATGAAATCATTGCAAATGAATTTTTAAAAACTATATAAAATAAAATATCAAAAAAAATAACCTCCATTTTAATGAGGAGAATTAAATGAAAGATTATACAACCATATCCAGGATTTACTTTATTGGTATTGGCGGCATAGGCATGAGCGCCCTGGCCAGATATTATCTGAGCAAAAATGCAACTGTAAGCGGGTATGATAAAACATTAACTCCGTTAACGATGCAGATGGAAATGGATGGGATAAATATTCATTATGAAGACAACGTTGAATTACTTGATAAAAAGACACAATTGGTAGTTTATACACCGGCAGTTCCCAGAGATCATCGTGAGTTAAATTATTATCTGCATAACGATTACGAAGTTATAAAACGCAGTTCCCTGCTTGGTGAAGTAACGAAATCTTCATACAATATTTGCATTGCAGGAACGCATGGAAAAACTACTATCAGCACCATGGTTGCCCATATTTTGAGAGATTCTGGTTTTGGATGCACCGCATTCCTGGGAGGGGTCTCTGTAAATTATAATACCAATTTTTGGAGTAGTGAGAACAATGTATCTGTAATTGAAGCAGATGAATATGACCGAAGTTTCCTAAAGTTATCTCCTGATGTAGTATTAATTTCTGCAATGGATGCTGATCACCTTGATATTTATGGCACAAAAGAAAATATGGAAAATGCATTTGTGGATTTTTCGGAAAAATTAAAAGAGGGGGGTCTCTTATTAACAAGATTTGGACTTCCTGAAAATAAATTTTCTGCAGTTAATCATATACGTTACAGTATAGAGAATATCGCTGCGGAGGCCTTCGGTTCAAACATCAGGCTACAGGGAGGAGGATATGTATTTGATGTAACGACAAAAAACTGGGAGCTTACAGACATCCGGCTTAATATGGGGGGAATGCATAATGTTGAAAATGCAGTTGCTGCTGTTTTTATTGCTTATCACCTTAAAATAGATTCCGCTAAAATAAAAAAAGCTTTGGATGATTTCAGGGGTGTAAAAAGGAGATTTGAATATATCATTGGTCCGGTNNTGAGAATAATTCCGGTAAAATAATTTACATAGATGATTATGCACATCACCCTCAGGAATTAAATGCATTATTATTGGGAGCCAGAAAATTATTCCCGGAAAGGAAGTGTACCATTATTTTTCAACCCCATTTATTTTCAAGAACAAAGGACTTTGCAAAAGAATTTGCCGAAAGCCTAGATCAGGCTGATGAGGTTTTATTATTACCTATCTATCCTGCAAGAGAATTACCTATGGAAGGTATCTCCAGTAATTCAATTCTCAAACTGATGAAAAATCATAATGCAAGGGTGCTTTCAAAGGAGGATATTTTACAATACCTCAAAGTTGGAATTTCAAAAACGAGTAATGAAAGTAATTCAGGTAATTTATTAATAACGGCCGGAGCCGGTGATATTGATCAGATTATTCAACCAATAAAAGAAATAATGTCAAAAACAATTTCATAAGGGGATATGCAAATNNAGCCATAGTATGGATACTTATTGGTTCAGGAATGGTTGTTTTGCTGATTGCTGCTATCGAGAGGAGAAATAGTGAAAAATGTGCAGGAATAGAAATCAATATAACCGGGATCCAGAATAATTATTTTATTGATAAAAAAGATGTTGTATCCATTTTAGAAAAGACAAATGGAGGGAAGTTGGAACAAAAACCCCTGCACACAATAGACCTCGCTGCAATGGAAACTGATTTGAAAAAAAGCAGTTGGGTAAAAAATGCAGAATTGTATTTCGGTAATAATAATGTATTGGAAGTGAAAATAACAGAAAGAGAACCCATCGCAAGAATTTTTACAAATTCGGGATTGTCTTTTTACATGGATAGTTCCTTAACCAGGTTGCCATTAAGTGATAAAGTTTCTGCCAGGCTTCCTGTATTTACTGATTTCCCGACAGATTTAAAAGTTCTTTCAAAAGAAGATAGTAACCTGATGAAAGGTATCAGGACGCTTAGTCAATATATAGGAAAAGATGGTTTTTGGATGGGTCAAATTGACCAGGTGGCCATTACACCAGATAAAAAATTTGATCTTGTTCCATAACTAGGAGACCAGCTGATTCATTTTGGTAATGCAGATAATTATCAGGAAAAATTCATTAATCTTCTTTGCTTCTACAAACAGATTTTATCAAGATTTGGTTGGACAAGGTATTCTGCAATTGATGTTCAATTCAGCGGACAGGTAGTGGCAACCAGGAGGGGAGCCAACGAGATTAAGATGGATTCTTTGCAGTCAGTGGAAATCATGAAATCTTTGATTTCGAATGCACAAAATGAAATCAATGATTCAAACAGAATTCAACTTGAACAGCCGGCTGACGATAACAGCAATATCAATACTTCAATAGAAATAGAAAATATTCCAAATGAAAATGCACAAATAAATTCAAATGATGATTCCAAAAACCGTGGTTCTATAACCCCTATTNNCAATTTCAGCCAAAAAAGATGCCCCTGCTGGTCATCCATCGACAGTTGAAAAAACAAATCCTGCCCCTTTGAAAATAAATGTCGCGAAACCGCCGGTTAAGAAGACCGGGAAGAAAATAGATCAAAAACCAAAGGCAGTAATGCCACTTAAAACAGATTATTAAACTTTTTAAAATAGAATATAATAACCAAAAACCATCAACACTGTCTCAACTTAGGCTGGCTTTTTAAAGAGAGCATAGCCTTAATGAGAGGCGCATAAAAACAAAAAATATGAACAGCGAACAACCCATTATTGTAGGCCTCGACATTGGTACAACAAAAATTGCTGCTATAGCAGG
>PKYU01000160.1 GCA_003132765.1 Chitinophagaceae bacterium
TTTCAATAATTCCCCATCTATGTCTTTATGCTTTTTTATGTCCTTATAATTTAAAACCGCGCGGTAAATCTTTTCCTCATCTGGCTCAAAAATTATATTTTGTCCATCCACCTCTACATTAAATTTATGAGTATATCCTGTTACCAGGAGTGAAGCTTTTAACATCAGCTGCTCACCCTTATATTCCACTGGTAATTCAAAAGTTTCTTCCATAAAATCACCTGCTAAAATTGTACATTGCAGTATACAATAAAACATGATATGAAAAAAATAATCCTGGGCTTGGTAATAAGCTTTCTTTCTGCCACAGCCTTCTGCCAAACCAAAATCAACATTGAAGATGCAGCAAAGCATTATGGAGAAAAGGTGACTATATGCTCGAAGGTGTATGGTACAAAAGCCCTGGAAAAGGTGACATTTATCAATCTGGGTGTTGCTTATCCTCACAGTCTTTTAACTGCAGTAATTTTCGCCAAGGATAGAACCAATTTTAAGGAAGCTCCTGATGCCATGTACAATGATAAAACCATTTGTGTTAACGGGGTTGTCAAGAAGTATAACAATAAGACTGAGATAATAGTAAATTCCCCAGACCAAATTACTATTCAGTAATGAAGAATATTACACTTTATGAATTCAACTCGCTTAATGATTTTGAAAAGGGGGAAGCTTTATGGGAAAATGAAGTGCATGTATCAGAACGGTTTGAAGGTGAAATTGGCTACAGTCTTTACCAGCTGAATAACTTTTATGTGGAAGTAATGTATAACGGAGGTATAAACGCAAAAACTAAGTTTACTTCATTCTCTACTATAACAAAATTGGAGCCCTACCTTGATAAAATTAATATTACCTCTATTGTTTGATCGGATCATTGAAATCAGACGCCTATACATAGGATATGTTGGTGACGCAGGATAAAAAAAGCTGCCTCTTGTGAGACAGCCTATAAGTGATATAATTTATTAAATCCTGAAGGAATTACCAGTTCCTGTGATCGTCTCTGTTGTAATGACCTTCATATCTCCTATGATTGTGACGTTTGTAATCATATCTATCTTCCCTCATATATTTTTCCCTGTTAAATCTTTCGTTGGTATACCCATAGTCATTTTCATTATACCGGTTATTACTCTCATTGTAATTGTAACTTCCATTACTGGTAGAGGAGTTTTGGGAATATTGCCCACGACTATTCCCGGAATATTGTTGTGACCCATATCCCTTACTGGTAGACTGAGTATTATTTTGCTGACGGTGTCCCGCTTGTGCAAAGGATGTTGTCGTTAAGAACCCCGCAAAGAACAATACTGTAATAATCTTTTTCATAATTGTATTTTTTAATTGGTGATTGAATACATATAAGACGATGCCTTTATGTATAAGCTTACCAATGTAATGTTAATACAGAATTGCTACAGAATTGAAGGCAGATAAGGGTTTTGGTAGATTTAATTCAGTGGATATTATAGTCTTTTTAGAAGAAAATATTGTGGCCGGTAGTTCAAAATGTGCAGGACATTAGGCAAAACCGTACCTTAATTGATATCCAATATTTAGCTGATAGCATAACTAAAGCTGATGATACACAGTTCAGCCAGCATAGCAAAGGACCGCTTTGTTGGTTGCAGCAATTCTTCTCTTCAATAAGCTTAAATTTTCAAATTTATGTGCAAATGATTGGAGAGTATCAATAACAGGAACACCTATTATATTTAAGTTTATTCCATTTTAGTTTTTGCTGTTCGCTTTTACATATTTATCAAGAAAAGGTAATATCTGTCCATACCCTTTAATCTCATTTTCTTTTTTTACAAAACCATGTCCTTCATCAGGAAATACAATATATTCAACAGGCACACTATTCTTTTTTAAGGTTGCTACCAGTTCATCACTCTCTTTT
This sequence comes from Chitinophagaceae bacterium, assembly GCA_003132765.1. Lineage (GTDB taxonomy): Bacteria > Bacteroidota > Bacteroidia > Chitinophagales > Chitinophagaceae > Ginsengibacter. Next base: position 1,904 of record PKYU01000160.1, read on the forward strand.
TCGTGAACCCTTGGGTCATTAGCGCCCTGCAACACCATTAATGGCTTTTTTATACTGCCCGCATGCAGTAGCGGCGAATATTGCTGTAGCATAATGGAATCGGCAGTATTTGGATCTCCCATTTCCTCATACAAAGCTTTTTTGCCTGACTCCCAATAGGCTGGCACCTCTCTCAAAGTTCTTACCCAGTTAACTACACCAAACAAATCAACACCGGCTTTAAATTCATCAGGATAAAAACAGAGAGCTGCCACCGTCATATACCCTCCATACGATCCTCCTAAAATTGCAATCTGCGAAGAGTCAATATAAGGTAGTGTCGCTAAATATTTTTTACCCCACACTACATCTTTCAGATCTCTATCTCCATGGTCTCTATCATCCATTTTAAAAAAGGTTTTACCATAGCCGCTACTGCCGCGATTGTTTACGTCAAGCACAGCATAGCCATGATTAACGAGGAATTGAATGAGAGAAAAATAATAAAGGCCTGCTTGTCCACCAGGACCTCCATGCACAAACACCACTGCCGCTGCTTTATTGTTCCCACTCGCCTGGTGTGGACTGTAATAAATGGCAGGAATGTCCAAACCATCAAACGATTTGTATCGTACAACTGTACCCGCAACAAGGTCTTCATCATTTATTTCCGGGTTAAGCGTATTCGTTAGTCTTTTTAATTCTTTAGTATTGAAATCAAACACATACATATTATTTGGAGCCTTTGAACTACCCACTGTAATACTCATTTTATTNNTCACACCTTGTATGGTTCCGCCTTCTATTTTAGGAAAGTCAAGCTCCTTACCTGTTTTGTGATCAAAAAGATGTAGTTTGTTTTGTCCGTCTTCGTTTACGTAGATTACACGATATTTTTCATTGTGTGATACAGTCATCCATACAACATCCCATTTGGCTTCATACAATTTTTCTTTCTTACCTGTAGGTATATCATATNNTTCATCACATAGGTAAATTCGCTGCCATCATTTGTGAGATAATATAGTGTATTGTTGTCGAGTGAAAATTGAAGCGGGCTATTGCTAGACTCGGTGCTGTCAGGATTTATTTTTTTTGTTTGCTTTGCCTGACGGTCATAAATAAAAATATTGTTGGCAGATTGACTAAGGTTCTGAACCAGCGCCAGGTATCGTTCATTATCAGATAAAGCCCTTACGTCAAAACCTTGATCATTTTTATAAAGCATGGCCGGCACCCATTTAGCCGTATCCATTTTATATAAATCAAAATACCTTGGATCTCTTTTGTTGGAAAGATAATAGAGATATTTATTATCGCGGCTCCAGCCCCACGAATTTGCCTTTTCTTTTGCACCAGGTGTAAGGTCTTTTGTTTCGCCGTCTGCTTTCAGCAAATAAAGATGTGACATTTCATTGCCTCCTTTATCAGAACTGTAAATGATGTTTGTGGTCCCGGGGACATAACTATTGGCAAACATTGATTCTTTGGATGAAGTAGTAAGTGCTTTTTTCTCATCGCTTGCCATATCAATCTCATACACATTGTATATACCATTCTCGTTACTGGTAATCAGCATCTTTTTATCATCGTCAGAAATATCGCCACCAAATACGTCAGAGCTTTTATAAAACTGTTCAATGGTGTATTGTTTTACATTCTGGGCGGTCTGCTCTTTTTTTTCAAAGGAATTATTAGTGTTGCAAGCTGTTAACAGGAATGAGCAGATAGAAATGGTAAAAAGTAATTTCATGTAAATTGTTTAAGCTGTTATATAAGAAATCAAAGTAAGATATAACAAGGAAGGACTTTAAACAAATATATTTAACTGTGGCGTTTGAAGATATTTTTTCATAAACAAAGGTTATTTGAATTTGTAAGTTATAATTTACAGCTTCTGAGATATTGTATAATTGTCAGCCAGGCAACTGAACTATAAACTCACTTCCTTCCCCCCTCCTTGGTTTCTACCTTTATCTCCCCACCATGTGCCTTCACAATATCATAGCTTAATGGCAAACCCAGTCCTGTTCATACTCCTGTAGGTTTGGTGGTAAAGAATGGTTGGAAGATCTTGTCTACTACTTTCTGCGGGATATCGTTGCCATTATCTTTCACTCTTATCTCAATTTTATCACTGATCTTTTTTGTGCTTACAGAAACAGCTGGCTCGTAACCAACTTCTGCAGATTTCTTTTTCTCAGCCACAGCATAAAAAGCATTGTTGTATAAATTGAGCAGCACTCTTCCTATATCCTGCGGAATGATGTTGATGGTACCAATGGTTTGATCAAAATCTGTTTTCATTTCAGAATTAAAACTTTTGTCCTTTGCTCTCAATCCATGATAACTTAACCGCAGATATTCATCTGCTAATGCATTAATGGTGGTGGGTTCCTTTTTACCAGTGCTTGACAGCGAGTGCTGCAACATCCCTTTTACTATATCTCCTGCCCTCTTGCCGTGATGATTTATTTTTTCTGAATTTTCTTTAATGTCAATTGGAGATTGCAATTGCCTCTTGGTTATTTCCTGATTTTAATTCACTTTGTAATTCACCTACCAATTCGGTATTCACTTCTGAAAAATTATTCACAAAGTTTACCAGGTTTTGTATTTCATGGGCAATGCCTGCTGTGAGTTCACCCGACGAGGCCATTTTTTCTGATTCTATAAGTTGGGATTGAGTTGCATTGAGGTTTTCAATGGAGGTTTGAAGCTGGTTTGTTCTCAATTCCACTTTATCTTCTAATATTTTATTCTCTCTCTTCAATGCTGCTGAACGGTAAGCGATAAAGCTATAGATGCTGCCAATGAAAATAAGGGGGTAAAAAATATAGACCCACCATGCTCTCCATCAGGGAGGCAGNNAATTTGATAATCAGCGCTGCCGGATATCCGCACAGTCTGTGGTATAAAGTTCTTGGGAGTTGCAGGTCATACGATTTGCTCTTCCAATAAATCTTTCCAGATAATAAACCCTTTCTTCTTGTCTGAATAGTCATGTAATATTCTTGAAAAACTTTCAGGATTTGTTTCCAAAAATGCTTGTCTGCCTTTGTTACGAATTATGTTTAGCTGCTGGTCAATTTCTGTTACTTTACTAATAAGGGCTTGTTTGCTTTTGTCAGTATGCCACAAATAAGTTGCTTCTTCCGTGTCAAGTGTTTCTAAAACGATATGAAACTGTTGGTCGCCTGATAATAGAAATACGAATGAAAAGGGGCTTAACACAAATCTGATTTTTAAATGCGTTCCTTCATGTCTGTTTGCTAAATGCTGTAATTGTTGTGAATGTTTAAAATCCTTGTTCATTAGGATGTCGTCCAAAAGTTGTTGTCCATCTGAATAAAGTTCTGACTTACCATTTTGCAATTCGGTTACGTTTAAAAAATTTTCTTCAGTTATCTGTTTCTGCCCGAAAAAATTCTTTGTGATAAATTTGAATTTAACCCCTTCAATTACTTCCCGATTTATTTTTTCAATATCAGCAGAAGTTGCCAACTGAGAAACCAGTTTACTATTTTCAAACTCGGTATGGATGGCAACATTTACATTCTTTGATTTAAGAGCTTTTGCAAAATAGGGCTTCAAGACTTCAAACTCCGGTCTTACTTCAAGATTTTCTATTTCAAATTCAAGTTCTGTGTTTGTTTCCTGAATCATATATTTAAAAGCAACGCTGCCATAATGAAATTCAAGTTCGTCGATCGGAATTTTTATTTCCTTCTCAACTGTGATAATGTTTTTTAAATCATCAATTTCTTCTGTTGGCTCATCAAATAGTGTTGCTTGTTTATCGATCCTTCTGTAATAAGTGTTTCGTTTCAGAAACAATTTATTTAGATAGTCAATTTTAATATCTCGGTAATCATAAATGGTTGGCGTTACTTCCGAACGTTGTACTCTGCCAATATATTGAATTAGCTTGCCTTCAAATGAAAATGGGTAAGCCAGAAATAAACAGTTTGCATTTTGCAAATCAGTCCCTTCACCAAAAAATTGCCCTGTGGTAATTAATGCCTGATAATTTCCGGCTTTTAAAATTTTCCATTTAGAATTTCTATTGATTCCAGAATCTTCTCCACTTAGTGTTATCGCCTCATAAGATTGTTTTAGGTATTGATATAGCGAATCAATATGCTCTTTACGTTCAGTGATAATAACTACTTTCTTGCCTTTATTTATTTCGACTTTCACATCTTCAAGGATAAGCTTGTTTCTTGCAGAATCATGTACTAATATTTTTGATAGCGTCTCAAACTTATCTGTCATTGAAGTGTAAGGAACATCCAGTTCTGTATTTCTGATAATAATTTTTGCTTGTCGTAAATTACTGATTTCATTGGATTTTATTTCAGCAATTACTTCACCTAAATGCATAAAAATTAGTTTGCCGTCATTGTATTTTCTGAATGGAGTTGCTGTTAAACCATAGAGATAAAATGTGTGAAGCTTTGAAATTGTATTTCTAAATGTTTCGGCTGGTATATGATGGCACTCATCAACGATAATTGTTCCAAAAACTGTTAAAATATTTTCCGCATCTGCTTTTTCAAGTTCTTTTGATAAACTTTGGATTGTTGCAATAGTAATTTTCTTTCCAAGCCTGCTTTTGCCTTGTCCAATTTTTCTGATTTCATTTTTTGGAATGCCAAGAAAAGTTTCAACTCTTTCTGTCCATTGCTCAACTAATTGTTTCCTGTGGACAATGATTAAGGCAGGTTGCTGTTTGTCCGAAATTATTTTTAATGCAACAATTGTTTTGCCAGAACCGGGCGGGGCTACAATTACTCCTAAATCTTTCTTAGTAATTGATTCTACAACTGTTTGCTGATGCTCTTTTAGTGGGCATTGAATAAATAAGGAATTAATTTTTGTTTCTTTCGTTCATCAATGAAATCATGTTCAATTTTATTCTCCCTGCAAAAACGAATTAGCTTTCCTATGAAGCCTCTTGGAACGACAACTTCGTTTTCCGCTTCTCCTACAAATTTGAAATAGCGTTCAGTTC
>PKYU01000559.1 GCA_003132765.1 Chitinophagaceae bacterium
TTGGAAACTCCGCCGGGTCAATAAGGGGAACCGGGTTTCTTCCGGCGGTCATAAAATGTATCATGAAATTTGTTCCCATTCCACTTTGGTTCCGATCTATAAATCTACTACCTTACTAAATGCTTCGCCTGCTATTGAAATTGTATTGGAAATTATCTGGTTGGAAAGTGGTTGGCCAGCTTCCTTATCAGTATAAAAAAATGATACTTATAGTGGCACCCCATACCAGTTGGAAAGATATATTGGTTGGAATTGCTGCACGAAATAAATTAAAAATATATCAAGCAAAATTTTTGGGAAAGAAGGAATTATTCGATGGTCCGTTTGGCTGGTTGTTCCGATGGTTGGGTGGTACTCCGGTAGATCGGTTTAGTAAGCAGGGGATGGTTGAACAGGCAGCTGAACTGTTTGCCATCAATGAAAATTTTATATTGGCCATTGCGCCGGAAGGAACGCGTAAACGGGTAGATAAATTAAGAAGCGGATTTTATCATATTGCCAAAAAAGCACAGGTGCCTATAATACCAGTCGGACTGGATTTTGAAAATAAGCAACTGGTACTGGGAGAACATTTATTTACCAGCGATGATAAAGCAGCAGATTATAAAAAAATCATCTCTTTTTTCTCGGCAATAAAAGGGAAAAAACCAGCATCCGATTTGTGTCATCTTAAAGTACCGGAAAAAATTTGAAACGGAGGGGATATTGCCGAAGTGAGAAAAATCACCTATCCCGGCGGGAGCTATAGAAGAGGCACCGGTGGCAAACTAAATNNGATTGGTAAACTTTCTTTCCGGAATATTTGCCATAAAAAGTTTCAATTAAAAGACCCATTAAGCAGGTATCACTTTTATCATGCATGTACCAACCATTTTATTACACTAAGACAACAATTCCATTTACTTTTGATTTCTATTACCGTCAATTCATCTTAATACAATTTCTTTCATGAAAACAAAACTTTTTATAACAGCCATCAACATAAGTATGTGCGCCATCCAATGCTTTGCACAGGATACTGCATACATCAATCCTGATACTTCCGGCAGCGGATGGGTTACCATGTTTAACACCGATCTCAGCAATGCAATTTTTCCTGCAGACGTTTGGATCGACAGTGCAGGCATCATCACCGCCACCAAAGATGAAGCCATGTGGAGTAAGGATGAATATCACAACTTTGTACTTGACCTCGATTTTATGAATGCAAATGGCACTAACAGCGGTGTAATGGTGCATGCTACGGATATAGCCAATTGGATACAGCATTCCCTGGAGATACAGATTGCAGATGATTATAGCAAAGAATGGGGCAGTTCACCGGCTACCCGGCAGTGCGACTCTAAATTCGGACACCAGGCTGCTACCCATAAAACATTGCACCACCCGGAAGAATGGAACCATTATACCATTATCTGCATCGGGAGAAAAATATATGTAGTACTCAATGGCACACTGGTAAATACCTGCGACATGAGCCTTTTCACTTCTGCCAAAACCAATCCCGATGGTTCGGAAGTACCTTCATGGCTCAGCAACCCCATGGCAACGCTTCCCCTGCACGGCCATATCGGTTTCCAGGGGAAACATGCAGGTGCACCTATCTGGTTTAAGANNCAGAATATTATGGTGAAGCGATTGGGGTAAATTAAATAAACCGATTGGCAAACTTTCTTGCCCGAAACCGGGTCCATTTCAGGAAACCAGGCTAAGACCTTACAATATTTCCAAAACTTATATTACCATTTCCTAATACAACATTAATCAAGTTCCACAGGCCCGCCCACACCAAAAAGCCTGAGCCCAAGTTCTTTCCCGACACCATCTTCTTTTTTAAAATACATTTTACGCAACGGGACAATCGTTTTTCCTGATCCATCTACCACGCCGTATTCCACTTCATATTTACTTTTTAGCCGGGAAAATTTAAGATAAGCGCTGGGGATGTCGCTGCCCTTTTCATCAGTAAAATCGATATTACATCGGTTCAAGTCGCTGATAATGTTTTTTTCCATAGAACTTTTGAGTGGCGAAGTGGCGAGGTTCATCTTCATAGTAAAACCACTGAAGGGAACAAGCTGAGGATATTNNATATTCCCTGTAGAAATTGTACTGCATATTCTCACCTTTGGCATTTTCATGATCATGGGCATAGCTTCGCGAAAGACTTTCGTACAATCTTGCCACAAATAATTTTTCGTGTGCGGTATCCAGTAATGCTGTTTGCAGGATATTTTCAAAAGTCTGCCGGCTCTGCTTATAGTCGCCTGCCTCATAAGAGAATTCACCATAGAAAAGCTGCATATACCTTACAATATTTTTTCGCTTCTCATTCTCCATTTTTTCTTTATACAATCTCTGAAAATATTGGGGGCTTATATTTTTCATGAGGTGCAGGATCTCGTCAAAGCCAATGACATTTTCACTGGCGAAGATGTTATAAATCACGAGCTGCCTTTCAGGGTTCCCTGACAGCTCATTTACGAGGGCAAANNGATAGAATACCACCAGCCTTTATTTAAGAATTTAATGCGGGCAATTTTTTTTGTGGCCAGTATGAGTTTGATAACATTCACCGCAAAATTGTATTGAGACTGGCCGAGGGTAGTTCCTATATGTATTTCCTTAAACTGCGCGGCCTTGTTGATCGCCTTCTCACAACTATCCAGTTGACCATTATACAGGTAGCTCCGGGCAAGGGCAATGTTGTACCAGCCAAATCCCGGTGTAGAACCATTTGAGCTGATGATGTTGCTGGTTTCATCAATCCCTTCCTTACTTTTTCCGCTGTTGATAGAGAGGGTAGGCAGAAAATAATATGCTTCGATAAGCCTCTTATCAAAGGCATATTTATCATTCTCAAAATCCGTGATGGCTTCTGCGAAATTGCCTAGAGTATTCTGGAAATGTGCATAATTGTTATAAGAAAACCCCCCGGTTCCTTTCAGGATGTCGTAATAAAGTGCTGCGGAATCAATATTCATTAAATAATTATGAATAATCGCCAGGTAAAAAACAGCGTTGCCATCGCCCTGCATAAGGGCTGTATAAAGATGATTTAAGGCGAGCTGTTCATTTTCTTCTACGCTGTTTTTAAGAAAGGAATATTTATGCAGGATAAAGCGGTTGCGGTTTATGGTCCATGCAGTCTTAATGTTGTATTCCATAAAATCCGTCGGAATGTTCCAACTCTGTACCCGGTTCAGTATCCACATAGCACTGTCAGGTTCCTCTATATTGGAATAACTTTCATAAAGGGCATTGCAGATTTGTGAAATATCTGATTGAGCGAAGCTGTGCCGGCCGGGTGTCAATACTTCCTTCAGGTTGCTTTTATAATTTCTTTCAAAAAGGAACAACGCTTTTCTTAAGGGATCGATGCAATTTTTATAACCCAGGTAATCAGCGGCGCGGTCATATTTAAACATGCCGTCATAATACCAACCAACGTAATACGTGCTATCGAGCCGGATAAACTCACGGCTTAGGGGAAGCGCATTTTTATCAAAAAAATTCACCCCGATACGTTTGGCATCTATTTCATAGCGGGCGCCAGTATTTTGTGAAAATGCATTATTAACAATCTGCGCTAAGCAAAGGATGAATACATATAATATTATTCTTTTCTGCATTCTTTCCGCTTAATTTATTTTTAATTTGGAAAGCCTGTCCATTTCAGCAAGTGTGATCTGGTTCAGCGAATTTGCTTTGGCCTCTTTGTTACGATAGATAAGTCTGTGATGCAAAACAGGGTGGGCAAGGTCTTTCACATCATCTTCTGTTACGAAAGTGCGGCCATTTACAAGAGCAAAAGCTTTCAGGCATTTTAAGAAAATAATTCCTGCTCGTGTTGAAGCTGCCAGCACTATATCTGCATTCTTTCGTGTAGCCCAAATAATATTACGAACTGCCTTAATAATTTCATCATGTACAAATACAATCTCACATTGCTGTTGCAGGTGAATTATCTCCTTAATTCCCAAAACTTGTTTAAGGTTTTCAAGGTTATGGCTTATGCCGAGGTAATCTTTATAAATATTGAGTTCCGTTTCTTCATCAACATATCCAAAAATAATTTTTATGAAAAAACGGTCAAGCTGCGCCGCTGGCAGAGGATAGGTGCCTTCCATCTCCACCGGGTTTTGCGTGGCAATAGTAAAAAAAAGGTCGCTTAACTTATAAGTAATTTCTCCCATCGTTATCTGGTTTTCTGCCATACATTCCAGTAAGGCAGATTGCACTTTTGGTGAAGCTCTATTGATTTCATCAGCAAGCAGGATGTTGCAAAACAATGGCCCCTTCTTAAATATGNNGTTTTGCCGGTTCCGGGATTGTCTTCCAGCAGGATATGTCCTTTAGCCAGCAACGCGGTAAGCACAAACTTCACCTGGTTACGCTTACCTTTTATCACCGTCTCTATATTTGCAACAAGACGCTGGATATTTTGTAAAGCAGTTTCAGTGTTCACGGTTTCCATGCATTATATTTTTGGTTTTGAAAAAAAGTTGATAGTTCTGTAAAAGTTTAAAAATTTAACAAACCTTTCCTTAAATGGAACTTGTTTTTTTACCGACCGGTAAAATGGTTTATAAAATGAATTTATGGTTAATTGCTCACGGGCTGTCAACGGATCATTTGAATATTTACTTTTTAAATATACGTTCATAAAGGAACCAAAGTTGGTTTTGAATTCCGGATCAATTTTTTGACTTGCGAATGCTGCCGCCGAATCTTCTTCTCGTAAGCGGCCAAGTTGATTGAGGTAATAAGTGGCTGCCATATATGACCAGTAGGCTTTCTGAGAAACCGGTTTGGTATTTTTAGCCTTATAATGTATCCACTGAAAGATAGTCCAGGGAAGGCTTACAAGCAATATAACAAATAAAGAGATTACTGAAATTGCTATCCACAACATTTGGTTAAAGGTCAATGGCTGCTTAGCCAGAGTATTTTGAGGAGACATCTTTTCCTGGGGGGTATCAATAATCTTTATTTCGTCGATAGGAGCAGGCCGCGGGATTTTACTCAGAATTTCCCGGTAGTTGTTACTGTCTTTCAGCGCAATATTTTTAAACTGTTCGGAATAGGAGAGAGCCGTAATTTCATTTCCTTTTTCTAATTCGCTCAGTGGTACCTGCCCGCTGTCCTTGCTGATGGTGACTAGGGAAGCATCCATATCAAGCATTACAGGGCTCTTTAAATCAAATGTTTTATCATGATAGATCATTTGGATAACAGACATGTCTACCCGTTTTTTAAGCGTATCTACTTCGGTTACTTTTCCATGCGTAACGAAAAGGGCTGTTTGCACGGTGATGGGCGGCGTGCCATCGGGGGCTGGGGCTTGCTGCTCATCTACACTCGGAACCGTTGTGTCAAAATCAATCCAGCCATAAC
>PKYU01000491.1 GCA_003132765.1 Chitinophagaceae bacterium
AGTTATATACTTGGTTTCTTTCAGTATAACAACCCAGGCTCTTGTGGTGATACATACAGCCGTAGGGCTGGTCGCAGTAATCCCTTATATCATTTACCAAATCCGGCATTGGTTATCGTATCGCCATAACAAGCTGACTCAGCATAAACTAATAGGCTATATCGCTATGGTCACTGCGGCTGGAGCGGCAATAACCGGTCTTCTATTAACTTACGAAGCGGTATTCTTAACCCGAATTAATTATTTTTGGGATCAGATTCACATTGTTGCAACATTTGCATTTCTGTTATCAGTCGTGCCCCATATAGGATTATTAATTATCCGGGATTTTAGAGCCACTAAAGAGAAAAAAGTAAATTCACTCATCAAAGCAGAAAAAGCATTTGGATTCAGGGTTCTGTTTGTAATTGCTCTATTAATAGCCTTTGTGGCACTTTTTATTTATGCTTATAACCCGGTTGAATTTCATAATAATTTTCCCGCAGATTACCAGTTTATCTATGGGAAGAATAAACCATTTGAACCCAGCCTTGCCACAACAACCGATGGTAATGCTATTGATGCCCAGCTTATGGGTAATTCGAANNCCGGCTTTTCGCGTTGTTCAGCACGCCATGGCTGTTGAAAAAGGTCCTGCATCGACACGGTATTGCGGTGGTTGCCACGATCCCATTTCTCTCTTATCCGGTTCCAAAAATCTGGATGATACTAAACTTACAAATCCGATGGGATTGGATGAAGGAATATCCTGTGTAAGTTGCCATTCTATAACAAAAGTCGATGTCAAGGGGAATGCCCAGTATCAGATTACCAAACGGGTTCCCTACATGTTTGAAATGGAAAAAGGAAAAGCAGCCAAATTCTTGAGCGATTTTATCATACGTGCTTATCCTAAATACCATGTTGCGAGTTTCAATAAAACAATTTTAAAGACGCCGGAATTCTGTGGCTCATGTCATAAACAATTTATTGATAAACAAGTAAACGGTGTGGGAACGGTACAGTTGCAAAACCAATATGACAATTGGCGAAAAAGTCACTGGAATCATCCTGGGGAAACTACAAGAACTATTGAATGCCGCGAATGCCATATGCCATTGGATTCTGCATTTGATCCGGCTAACGGAGATTTGGCGGACTATAACAGAACACCTAATGATAATTTGCACAGGAGCCATCGATTCCTTGGCGGTAACCAGTTCATGCCGACCTTATTGAAACTTCCGGATGGTAAAAAACAATACGAATGGGTAGAAAAATGGATGAGGGGAGAAATACAGATTCCGGAAATTAAAAATAAATGGCATAATGGTCCGGTCCTTCCTATTCAATTAGAAACTCCCGATACTGTCAGAGCAGGTCAAGGAGTAGGGATAAATGTAAAGGTCACCAACAATAAATCCGGGCATAATTTTCCTACCGGTCCGCTGGATTTGATTCAGGCGTGGGTTATGTTAACCGTAAAAGACGGCGACGGTAATCTAGTGTATTCTTCCGGTGTTCTGGATCAGCACCACTTCATTCCACCAGGNNCATCAGTTCGGGAGCGACATAGACAGGCATAATTTGTGGAACCTGGTAGGCGTAAAATTCAGCCGGTCACTTTATCCGGGATTTAGTGATCAGTTAAACTATGATTTCATTTATAAACCAGGGACACGAGTTCAAAAGTTAATTAACGATACGCTGTATGTTAATGCTGAATTGTGCTACCGAAAATTCAACCAGTTTGTGCTTAACCGTTTTTTTTCTGACGGTGGCAAAACCGATATCACAGCTCCGGTTACTGTTATATCCAGCGATCAAAAGAAGATAATTGTTAAAAAACCTTATTACTCCCATTTGTAATACTTATGTCTATTTCCAGGAGAAAACGATCGATCTATAGAACAAGTATAGTAGCAGCTGTATCTGTAGTGGTATTAATACTTTTTTTTTTGAGGAAGGAAAAAGTAAAGCATTATAGTCCCGGAGAACTTGTCGAGGGTGTCACGGCGGAACTATATAAGCCAGTTCCGAAAGATCATCCGGAAGTAACCTTTACGGACATTACGAAGAGAGCGGGCATACATTTCAAACACTTTTATNNGTAATTGCCCGAAGATATGGGATCTGGTGCGGCATGGGTTGATTATGACCAGGATGGCTATGAGGATCTATTGATAGTGAATGAAGCCGGCCCCCTGACAATGACCCAAGACCAAGTCAAAAAGTCTCCGGCACATTGTGTACTTTATCATAATAACGGGAACGGCACATTTACGGATGTAACCCTAAAAGCCGGGATAAATTTTCATGGATGCGGAATGGGGGTTGCGGCAGCAGATATGGATAATGATGGTTACCCGGATATTTTTATTACCGCTTTTGGAAAAAATATTTTCTACCATAATAATGGAAACGGCACTTTTACAGATGAAACGATGAAGTCCGGCTTGGCAGGAAAGGATGGATTCTGGACTGGCGCCAGCTGGGCCGACTATGACAAGGACGGCTATCTGGATTTGTATGTTTGCGGTTATGTGAAGTACAGTCAAATGGATAAGCATCCTGCATTGAGCAGGGAAAATAATGAAGAACCTCCCAATATTAATCCTTTGTCTTTTCCTCCCCAGCGTAACTTATTATATCACAACAACAGAAATGGAACTTTCACGGAATTAGCCATTCAGGCGGGAGTGGCTGATCCTATAGGAAAGAGTCTCTCTGCTTCATGGTGTGATTTTAATAATGATGGTTGGCCCGATTTGTATGTCGCTAATGATGTGGGTGATAATGCGCTGTCAGGCAATATGGGCGATGGAACCTTTGATGAAGTGAGTCATCATTCGCACGTAGCTGATGGTCGCAGTTCCATGGGCTTGGCAATTGGAGATTGGGACAATGACGGAGATATGGATTTGTTTATAACTCATTGGCTTGCCGAACCAAATGGTTTCTATGTTAACAAGCTTAATACGATGGGTAAAATATCAAATTTCCGGCTATCACTTCAATTTGAGGATGAGGCAGATAAGTATGGACTTGGCCAGGTTTCATTAGATGATGTGGGATGGGGCACTTCATTTTTTGATTATGACAATGATACCCGCCTTGATTTATTAGCGGTTAATGGTAGTACTGACCAGCAGGAGGATAATCCTAAATATTTAGTTCCAATGAAAAATCGTCTGTTTTGGAATGAAGGACCTGAGAAAGGATTTGCAGAAGTAACATCAGTAAGCGGTGAAGCTCTATCCTATGAAAATGTAGGCAGGGGAGCTGCTTTTGGCGATTATGATAATGATGGGGATGTTGATGTGTTTATAGTAAATAATTGTGGCGAGGGGGTGCTATTGAGAAATGACGGCGAGAATAAAAATAACTGGTTGGAATTAAAACTTGTGGGTACCAAAAGTAATCGGTCGGCGATCGGGGCCAGAATTAAGATAGTTGCTGGCAAAGTATCTCAAATTCGCGAAGTAAATAATCAGAGTTCATACTTGTCACAAAATAGTCTGACGCAACATTTTGGTTTAGCAAAATATACGAAAGTAGATACGCTTAATATTCTGTGGCCGAGCGGACTTAATCAGCAATTCCTGAATATCCCGATAAATGAACGGATAGAAATAACGGAAGGAGTAAACGGAATTAAGAATTTAGCGAAGCTTCCTAATTGATGAAAGCTTATGAAACGTAAAGAATTTATTCTTGTAGCTTTAATCCTGCTCATTGCATTTGCAGGCATTACAATAGTTAAATACCGGAACCATCCTGGTTCCGGAGCCCCTTCAACTGTAGCAGTAATGCCCGATTTCGTGCAAACATTCTGGGCTCAGTACAACCTGGCCACGGAATGCCGGCTACAGGGTAAAATAGACTCATCCATAATAGCTTACAAGGAAGCCCTCAAATTGAATCCGGATCACGAAGACGCATTGTATTACATTGGAATTATGTATATGAAAGCTGATAGTTTTGAAAAAGCTCAACAAACATTGGGAAAATTGACTGAGCTGAATCCGCAAAGCGAACGGGCATTTATCCAGTTAGGAAACCTGTATTTTTGTGTGAATCATACAAATTATTTCCATCCTGAGAAATCGAAATTGTATTTCGAGCGTGCTTATGAATTGAACAAGGAAACATTAAATCCAAATCTGCGGCTGGGTGAAATCGCCTTGTTCCAGGATCGAACTAATGATGCATTGGTTATTTTCAATAAACTTTTAATGATGGATCAGAAGAATGCTGAGATTTATTTTATGATTGGTTATCTCAATTGGAAATCCGGGAAGGTGCAGTATGCCATCAAGGATTTAGAGCGTACTTTTGAATTGGGTCTGAATACTATTTCAAATAATGAAATGGGGGGATCGGCGATACCAGCTAAAAACGAAATTATAGGTAAAAATCTGGGTTGTGATCTTTTTATGGATTGGCTAACTGGGAATCTTTCGGCGCCAGGTAAATATGATATTAGAGTAAAAATGCCTGAAGTATACAGAAAATTTGATCAGTATCTAATAACGATGCGAGGGCAATTGAATCATGACTAATTTACTTAGTTTGATCATTATTCAAGGATATCTTACATCTGAATATTACAGCGACAAATGTGGGTAAGCTATTTTATAATAGAATTCATTTCACGAAATCGCTAATTTTTTTGCCCCTTAAAAAATGAGGTTGAGGTCTTCCCTGTTTCGTAGTTTCACCATTGCATACCCTTGGTGTATTTATTCCAATCATCCTAATCCTGATTTTAGGAAAGTCAATTCCGATGTTGTCGTTTTGCTATGATTTAGACCATTAAAAAATACTTATAGAGCCGTTATTAAAAGCGCAAAACCAATGATGATCAGATATAATCCTGTTTCTTGTTGCTGATCGATATTGAAGGCGCCGCATAATAAAATATTGAATGATCTTAAAACTATACCCGTGGCCAATAACCTGGCTGCCAGCATACCAAGAAACAATATTTTTATCTCAAATAAAACATTTCTTAATACTGCCACCAGCAGAGTTCCTGAAAGTAACATATTAAGATGCATGATCTTGTTGCATGATTTATTTATAACCGAATAGTCAACAGAATGAGGCAGCATCCAGAATATTAACGATGCTATGATGAATATGAAAACTGCAATGCTCCAAGAGGTCTCTCTGATATTAAGCTGGGG
>PKYU01000274.1 GCA_003132765.1 Chitinophagaceae bacterium
TACAGAATTGCTACAGAATTGAGTGATGGCGGTAGTTATAGAAACGTAAATTAAAGGGAAATGCACCTATGGGATTCCTGTCAGGTGCTGTAAGAAATCCGGTTTATTCTCAAAACCCCGATAGGTCCATTAAAATAAGTTGAAGAGCCCCTGATAACTACGAAATTTACTTTTTCTTTGTTTTGGATCTTAATACTTCTTTATGAGCAGTATCTAATGCGTCTAACGCCATGGCATAGGTTATCTTTATTAATTCGAAAGTTGTCCATCCATGTGTTCCCCATTTATTAGGAACGGGGTAAATGCCCTTGTTCATAGCACTAAATACTTCCTGGTCTTTTATAGGTAATACAATGTTAGCGGATTCGCTTGCTTCGTGAAGAGTGGCAAATATCCTCTTACCAATTACCTTAAAAGTNNCGAAATGAGGCTTTTCTTCAGTTCCGGGAAAAGCAAGTGCAAGATTCTTGAATTCTTTTACAGTCATTAGTTGGGGATTTATCAATTTTTATAGCAACTAGATAATTTGAAGTGGACCCGTCGATAAATAAAATAAACGGATTAGTTCATTTTGTTACTTCATGCCGGTCTATCTTTTCAAAAGACCAGGCTGGTACACGGAAAGTGGTGCTATTTCATTTCCGTATAGTCTTCTTTTTGATGATTCCAACAGAATTTGCAGATAATGCAGCAAATTCTTTCCACCTGCTTTTATGCGTAAATGGAATTTGAACCCATTCTTTCATTGGTCTGCCTTCCATTGGTTCAAATAATTGTGCACCTCCTAATTTCTTTGCTTCATCGAAATCTTTATCGTGTAATTTTACCACAATAAAATCTTTCCAAAACATAGCCGCAGACCTTCCATTAGGCATTTTCATGCCTAATGCACCAAACATTTTACCTGCTTTAGCGCCGAGAATTTGTTCTGTTATATTGGTAAAGTATATTTCCGCCTCGGTCATTTCAGATTTCTTTTAACAAGTTTGGAAGCGATAAAGGCAAACAGACCCAAAATGATTCCTGATATGACTCCTACCAGAGGGCCAGTGATTAGCATCATTAACCGGGGATGGGTTGGCAATGGCATTTTAGCCATCATTTCAGCCTCCTGCGCATGTTTGGAAATATATGTTTCAAATAGAAGAATGTGGGCTGCCGTGATCCAAACAGAATTAATAATACCCACCATTAGCCCATTCAAAAAATAATTTGAAGCACAATTTTTTGCAATGATGTATGTACAAAAGATAAAAATTACCAACCAACNNAATGCCATTGCCAAACCAAAAAGAGACAAGCGAAAAATTAAGTTCCATTTCATATGTTTAGGTTTTTAGTGACAAGTTCCAAAAGTTTTCATGGTCTGAGACAATATAATGTTAACGCCATTCAACGTGATAGCAATTTCTATGGCTCCAAAACTGAGGCTGAACCGGATATCATATGGGGGAAAACTCAGTATGAAGATAAATACATATTTCGAATTGAATCACGTAAAGAAGAATACCAGTCTCTCCCTCATTTCACTAACGTAAAGAATTTTACTTACTGGTTCAACATGAATATTCAATTCACCATAATAATTCATATTGATCAATTTTATAAAATTGTCCTTTTCCTGAGGTATTGCCGGAAAGCGAATATTTGCCTGAGAGATGAGGCCCCTTAGGGAGAAATTATAATCAGTAATCCAAGCAAACATTAGAATATCCAAATCCTTATTGAAGGTACCTTTCTAATGCATCCCAATAATGCTGTTGCCATCCGATAGATAAATGTTCTTTTAATCCTTCCGGAAATCCTATGTGGTCAAATATCATTTGTGTTCCGGACCCCTGTGGCTTCAATTCAAACTTCACAATCGAATAGACCCCGGTTGGCCAATCTACTACTCGCAAGGCTTCTACAATCTGCTGTCCGGGAACCAATTCTAAAATTCTGCCGATAATATGCCCATCGAATATAGAAAATGTTCCTCCTCCGCAGAATCAATATTGGCGGACATTGCAGTGAAATTATCAAACGTTTTTTTGGTGCATTCACTAAACTCTTTTGAGTTGAGCATCACTTCATACAGCCTTTGTGGACTTGCTTTAAAGCTGATTTCCTGGTGGATAGTTATGCCTTTCACCGAATCATTTAATTTGTCCTGTTCCTTCATTGTATTCAATTGTATTTGCGCAAACATTGATGGATGGAGGAAAAGGCAGGAAATTAAAAGGAAAGAAATAACAACAAATTGTTTCACTAAATGTATTTTTTTTCTTGTCCCAAAAAATATTTTTTGAATCATAATTTTTTCAGGCTGATTTTTATTTGCCAATTCCTTTATGCCACCACCCTGCGCCACCCGGTACAATTCAATATACAAAGGGATAAGATTAAGGAATTGATTAAAATTAAAATCAAGATACTATAGTAATTGAATATTCATTTCAGAGCCCACTCCTTTTCACCCTTCTTTAAATCAATTTTTGCCAAAACGAGGTTCTACATACTTGGCCTGGTGATAGTTTTTCCTGCCAAATATTNNATTGTTTCCACGGTTTCCAGTAATGGTCATGCCAGCCATTTGAAATACTGGCTTTATGTTCATCCGGTACATTAGCATGCACGGCGTGCAGCATTACATCATCTCCTTTTTTCTCCAAATGGATGATAAATGTAGAATCCACTGCATCTTTATCCCAACCTTGCGCCCGCCAGGATTGTACAATCAATTTGTCCTTTACCAACTGTAAATTTTTTCCTGAAATATACCCGCCATGCACAGAATATTTATCGTCTTCCTTTTTAGTAATTGTACAAGGCGAACCTGCAATATGAGAATGCTTTTTTTCATCCATATATAATTCAAAAAGGGATTTTGGGTCGGTATTCTTAAATACCATTTTTTGAATGATTGTCTTTGACATAAATAGAATTTTTTGAATTGAAAATTACCTTAGAAGCTATAACGAATTAGATTTTGATTTTTGGACAGTAGAACTAAATTATCTTTTACTCCCCTATCGATCACTCCAAATACCCCCTGACTTTGCTTAGCTCAGATAAACCATTCTACCTGCCATCTATAGGTTCTTATCCTGCATCAAAGTAAAATGAATACTTTATTTCGTTTGTGCAGAAGTAAAAATTCCAAACAGGTCATATGGATTTTTGCTAAACTGATTATTAAATAATGCGACTAAAAGAAAAATGTATGCGATAAACCCTGCAAGGACAAGCAACTGAACGGCCGATGTTTTTTGAATTGCCTGTTTCGACTTTATATCACAAACTTCGCCCGGGCAGTATTGGGCTTTTTCCTTATAAAACAGTTTGTAAACTTTACAGCCAAGGCAAATTCCAAACGCCGATTCAAAAAACAGGAATATTAAACAAATAAGGCAGATAATGCCGGTAATAGGACTGAAGGCATTTACTATTATAAAAAAAACAAACATAGTACCAGATAAGATCACACCAATAATCCAGGCAAACTTTTTTTGTTTAGCACCTACATACTCCGGATTCTGATTTCTTACAATCAGTCGTCCTAATATTAATGTGGGAGAAAATTTGGGGTTAATAAAAACACGTATTATAAAATCAGTAAGGAAAAATGTTATTACATANNAAATGTTGCCAGAAATAGTATCCCTGCCGAGGCTCTTATTTCTCTTTCATTTAAAACGGGAATATTATATCCCTCTACATCTTCTCCAAATTTTATTATTTTACTCATTGCTTTTAGTTAGATCAATATGTATTCATAAATTTAATGCCAGCTCCAAAAAATGCAAGGTAAGAATAATTAGATTCAATGGTGCAGGGCATTTCAAACTGGATTAAATCTATTTTCACCAACCGGGTCGGAGTTTTATTTTCTGTCTTTCAGTCTTATTACAAGTTTAAGCCCAGACCAGATTTCATCAATCGCCAGGGTCAGCGCTATAATCTTTATACGAAAAGACTGCATAACCGTTATACATTTCACAGGCCAGTTGTCAGCTGCCAGGCTTTTGGGCTTAGAGGAATATCGCAGCCTGGTATCAAAGCAGCTATTTTGCCCTCATCTTATTTCCTTTTGCATCATGGGTTACTTCTGCAAGCCCCAGCTTTTCCATAAGTGGAGGTATATACATTCCAAATCGTCCCCTGAGTCCCTCTTCAAACCATACCATCCCTTTACGGGATTCTTTTCTGACCGTCCCCAAGCTTCAACCGTCCCGTCTTTTGCGGGCTTTTGTTCGTCAGCGCTTCCAAGTTCCATCCATCCGCCATCCTTTTTTAGCATTGTATGCAGATCATCAAGGCATGCTATGTTGTAATGCAAAACAGTTTTACCAACCATACATACTAAAACTTCTTTGCCATCCTTTTCCTCCACATGCATAGTAAATCGAGATGATTGAGGGGGCGTTTTTAATACCATTGGTTTTTCTTTTGTTCCGATCGTATATTTCATTTTTAATTTATTGAGATTAAAAAATACTGGTGGATGAACCAACTAAGGTTAACAGATCCTGTTTTGGAGGCACTTCAAATCCGCCGGCTTTTAATTGCTCCTGGAAATATTTGAATGATGGTAATTCATTCAAAAGCTTTTGATCTTCGTCAGATTCAAAAAATGCAGTATGAATAAAAGTTTTTTTGTCAGAAGACAAACAGGAGTTATAGTTGATACCCTTGTGATTTGATTTTTTCAAATCACTCATAACCTTTTTTATATTGAGCTGGTTCTGTTCAGNNGCATATTATTTTATTTATTGGTTATTAAGCTTTCAGGATATTTCCTAACCTATTTACAGAGGGCTCAAAACACGGATCTTTCATCCTGTGTTTTGCCTGTACTAAATGTACAAAATATAATTCGACCTGTTTTTTTTGAATCCATTGAATTTAGTTTCCGCTTCGGACATTTTTGAATAAGAGGAACTTGGAATATTCTTTCCCGGCAACTCCACACCTTATTGGCCATAGCGTGTAAAGGCTTTCTTCAATGACTAACTNNATTGCAGAAATGGTAAAGCATCAGGACCAACGGGATAGCGTAGCTGCCATGATTCGCTTTCAGCAATTTCCAAAATCTTATCTGCAACAAGGGTTGGAGGTGTTGGCGTTTTAAGGGAAGCCACAAAAAGACCAGCAAAGCGTTTTGTCTGCGGATAAATACATTCATCACTTACGCTTATGTCATTAGCCATTTGTGTATTAATTATGCCTGGTTCTACAATCGCTACCCTTATATTAAAAGGTTTTACTTCCTGTGCCAAGGCTTCACTTGCAGCTTCCAGCGCATATTTGCTGGCACAGTAAGCACCCAAAGGAGAGGTTGCAATTTTGCCCGAAACACTTGCTACATTAATAATGCATCCATTCCTGTTCTGACGCATCGAAGGCAACAAAGATTTTGTACATCTAAGCACTCCAAAAAAATTGGTTTCCATCACATCTTTAAAATCCGCNNGAGCCGTGCCGTTCTATACCAGCATTATTTACCAGCACATCTATTGAACCATTCTCTTGCAGAATAGCATCTATGCAGGATTTTACTGATTCATCGGCGTTAACATTCATGGCTGAAACAGATATGGACAAAGATTCCTCCTTGATTTTTTGTTTCAGCACAGTTGCGCTATCGGGATTACGCATAGTTGCAAAAACTTTATAGCCGGCTTTCGCAAATGCCAAAGCTGTTTCTAAGCCAATGCCTCTATTGGCGCCGGTAATAATTACTGATTTCATTATTTAAATTTTAAGATGATAAGTTNNAAATTAATTGTTGCTACCAAACTGTGCTACCTGAATTCTATAAAGAAAATACCATTATCTAATTTAATAGTTTGCTGATCAGGCATATTTAATAATATAGCACATCCTATTACAACCAGTGTCCTTAAGGGAAGACGTTGCTGAAAAAGAAATGAATTTTGTTATTGATTTACGTGCCAAANNTTGTACTTTGAAAATATTCATTCTCGCAGCCTCGACCATCGTGTCCAAAAAGTATTACAGACAACAGATGCCTTTAGTTTTGAACAAATGAAAAGCATCAATGCAGCTATTTTCGATTTAGGGCCGTTACTCGCGGATGATATACCACTTGAATCAATAAAAGCCTTGGCAGAAAAAGGCAAAGTATCCATAGATGTACAAGGTTATTTCCATGAAGTTGAAAACCAGGATGTATATGCTGTTGATTGGAGGGATAAAATGGAAGGACTTACTTATGTGGATATTTTAAAGGCCAGCGAAGATGAAATGGAAGTACTTACAGGGCTTACCGATATTCGGAAAGGTGCCAAAATACTAAATGATTGGGGCGTTCCAGAAGTTGTTATTACACGTGGAAACAAAGGATCCGTAATTTATGAAGATCATATTTTTCACTACTTTCTCGCCTAGGTACCGGTAATTGAATCCGATACTACCAAATGCGGTGACACCTATATGGCCAGGTATTTATATAAGCGATTAAGAAAAGTTCCCATATAGGAGGCAGGTGAATTTGCCGCTGCAATGGCGAGTTCAAAAATTGAATCCCACGGTCCCTTTACCGGCACTAAAGATGACGTATTAAGAATATTGGCTAATAATAAAAAAATAATTGGATAGGAAGGTCTTTAATTGATAACCCAATACTTTTAAACGAATTACCTGGTAAGTTATGTGATGCACGAATCATGGCTGGGCAGCGGGTAACAGCCTGATATGGATATGGAGACCACCGCCAGGAAAAATTGGTTTCATGCCATTTCTTGCCGGGTAATTTTTGAGAATCGGATCAATTCTAAATAGTATTTTTAATAAAACATTTTATGTTCAGAATAATATTTGCTGGCTGTTTGATGTTTATCGTCTCATCCATAAACGCTCAGCAAAAAGTAATTCAATTATATAGTGGAGCAGCGCCCGGTTNNAAGTCTATCATCAGGGCAGTAGGGATGCAATTGTATATGATGTTTCCCACCCGACGTTAACAGTTTTTCCCGCAGACCCCTTAATAAAAACAGGAACTGCTGTAATAGTTTGTCCAGGCGGTGGTTTCTTCATTTTGGAGGCAGTTCATGAAGGCACTGATGTCGCAAAATGGCTGAACCAAAAAGGTGTTACTGTTTTCCTGCTTAAGTACAGGTTAGGCCACAGCATAACTGATAACCCGTTATAGGAGCTGATGGATAATATGAAAAAAAGTGATTTCATTGAAAAAATGACTCCAATTGTTTCTTTGTGTATTGCAGACGGAAGAGCGGCCATCAAATATGTGCGAGCCCATGCCGCAGAATATGAAATAGATCCTGACCGTATAGGTATCATCGGTTTCTCAGCTGGAGGCACTGTTGCAGCCTCTACTGCTTTTAACTATACACCCGAAAACAAGCCTGATTTTGTTGCACCCATTTATGCTTACATGCCGCCTTCTTTGCAGGGGCCGGTACCTGATGATGCCGCTCCGATGTTTATCGCTGCAGCCACAGACGATAATTTAGGGCTAGCTTCGCATAGTGTAGGCCTGTATTCAAAATGGCTTGCTGCAAAAAAACCTGCTGAATTACATATTTATGAAAAAGGAGGTCATGGATTTGGCATGCACAAACAAAATATTCCGACAGACACATGGATAGAAAGGTATGGCGATTGGCTTGGGTTGATTGGGATGTTAAAAACCAGGTAATAACAGCAATGCCTATGTGAAGGTGTCTGCACACCAAATAAAGGCATCCTAATAATTGGAACCTAAGAGGGCTGACACTGGTTCTCAATTCCTAAAATGGTGTAGTTCTCTCCGGGCCTTTGTTGCCTGAAAAAAAAATTTTCATTATTTAAGTGAAGCATCATCCAATATCAACACCCAATCTTCGATNNAAGCCGACTATTGTTGATTTGCCGGTTCTGGGATCGTACCAAGTCGCCCTTACCATCACTCCCGAAATTGAATGTGGTTTTATGAGAATAGGATCGCCATAAGCGCTGTAAACGAATGCATAGTCCCTGCCGCGAATCGCCTGTATACGTTCTGCATCGCAACTGCCTTCATCCATCAGCATGTATTCATCAGGAACAAGATCCAGCATGGGTCTTGATTCCAATAAGGAGCGCAGGTATTTCATTTCATTGGCGCCGGTGAAATCAAGCGCTTCCTTCCATCCGTGCTGGTTCGCAAATAAATTACTGCCCTTATCACCAAAAAATATCACCGGACCACAGCCGTAAGTGTGGCCGCAGGCGCCGGCAAACACAGAAAGATACGCTGCCTTGCGCACATCATACGCGCTGGCATAACCTAATTCTTTTGCATTAAAGCAAACCGGCATTTCTTCATAGATACATTCGCCATTCAAAACCGGCTTGAAAGGTGTACGGTTGTAATCAGTCCCTACGGTTTCCCAAACAGGAGTATCACGGCAATGACCAGTTTGAAGCATATTCAGGTCCAGCCAGTCATCATCCTGGAACCATTGTGAAGACGAGCCGGTTCCTTTCGGCTGGCAATGAAAAGTTATCAGAGCTTTATCCGGACCGCCTACCCCCTCCTCTACTCCTTTTGCCATAGCACGCCATGTCGCCACATCCTGTGTACCCGGTCTCGGATCCCTGTCGCCGCCTATTATCCAGATAATATTGGCTTTGTTTTTATAACGGTTTCCAATCCAATTACCGTAAGTATATGCGTTTTTAGGATTGAATATTTCAGGGCCCTTGCCCCAACTATCTTTAAAAACCTTATCGCCCCATGTAGGTAATAAGGCTATGTATAAATGAAAGCCTGCCGCAATATCAATTAGGCTGTCGATATATTGAAAATATTTTTCATTTGGCCGGGTAAGATCATCATCAATAAAGGGAAGATTGCCGTAAGCATTGGGTGTATGGAGACCATCCAGCTCGGCAAGCACTACCGCTTGTATTACATTAAACCCCTGTTGGGATCTTTTGGCAAAATAAGCAGTAGCATTTTCTTTATCGAGTTTGTGAAATAATTCCCAGCCTGTATCTCCCAGCCAGAAAAATGGTTTGCCATCCGGAGTGATGAGGTGATGGTGATCCCGGCTAACCTGCAACTGCTGCAATTGTGATTTGCATTGAAAACAGGTAAATAAACCCAGTAATAAAAAAATATTTCTTTTCATTTAATAAGCAAAACCACGCTTTATTTTCCCCCAATAATATGGATAGACGCTGCAGCTTCNNCCCGCCATCAATTGATATTCACCGGGCTCAACTATCCATTGGCTGCTTTTTTCGTCATAATAACCAAGGCTGTTAACCGGGATGCTTAACGTTACCGAAACTTTCTTCCCAACAGGAACCATCACTTTTTTAAAAGCCTTTAATTCCTTCTCAGCTCTTTCCACAGCCGACCCACGTTTGCCAATATATAATTGTACCGTTTCTTTGCCATCCATTTTGCCGGTATTGATAACATTAAGGGTAACCGTTATCGTTTCGCCCGGTTTATAGGAGTTTCGGGTGGTATGTAATGTGGAATATACAAAATTGGTATAGGACAAACCATACCCAAAAGGATATAACGGCTCAATCTTTTTGGTATCATACCAGCGATAGCCTACGAGTATGCCTTCTTTATAATCTGCAGTCAGGTTATCACCGGGAAAGGTATTAAGGTAATGGGCCGGNNAGCAATCGGGAAAGTGAAGGGCAATCTTCCGGAAGGATTGACCTTGCCGGTCAATAAATCCGCTAACGCATTACCTCCTTCTGAACCATTATACCAAGACCATATTATTGTATGATTATTCTTTTTTATTTTGTTTAAATCATAAGGCGCGCCGCCGATAATAACTACGATGGTATTGGCATTGACGGCCGTAACAGCATCAACCAGGCTTTGTTCCCCGAAAGGAAGACTAAGATCCTTACGGTCACGGCCTTCGCTCTCATAATCACGATTACCACCAACAAACAATATCGCTACATCACTTTTTCTTGCCGTATTTACAGCTTCTTCTATCAATGAAGAATCGGGCAGGTTCAAATCAACATTTTTATTCCGGGGGTTAAACATACGGGGACGGTAACCCTGCGCAAAAGTAATCTGCACCTTTTTTTCCAAATCATTTTGAAGGCCCTGCAATGGAGTAATTTCGTATCTCGCTTTTACACCTGCTCCAAATCCACCTAAGTGATTTGTGCGGACAGCATTATCACCTATAACTGCAATGGTTTTAATACCATCTGTACGTAATGGTAACAGATGTTTTTCATTCTTTAACAATACTATCGATTCCGAAGCTATATCATAAACAGCCTTGCTATGAGCCGGGGTATTGAGTGATCCTTTAGGACGGTTACTGCTCAAGGCTGTTTTGTAAATCACCCATAGAATACGGTGTACCATTTTATCAATTGTTTCCCCGGTCACTTTACCGGCTCTTACAGAATCGA
>PKYU01000387.1 GCA_003132765.1 Chitinophagaceae bacterium
TAACGACAGGCAAAACCAATAACGCGCTGTCCTTCTCCAGCCATTGTATTCACCTCTTTTTTTAGAAAGTCTGTATCAATACCTATACATCTTTGCAAAAGAATATCCGGAGCTCCTTTGGTGAAGGAAATTATTTTATGATCATACCGATGGAAAGTAGTCATCAGTTTTCTATTCGCATCAAAAGGGATTTCTGCGATTCTCGGCCAGCCCGATTCTGCAATGTCTAATTCCTTTCCAATTTCCTTTAAGGCAGTTTCGGTACCATCTCCCCGGATTAAATTATTTCCATCTTCCACCGCATCATTGTTAAGGACAAAGCCATGGAGCAGCAACTGCGCTTTATCGTTATTTTTTAAGGAAATAAATTGTGATTTGTCATATTGTTTGCCATTCACAAAAACTGTTTCCACCTTCATATTATTTTTGGTAAGTGTGCCTGTCTTATCGGTGCATATAAATGATACTGATCCCAAAGTTTCAACTGCAGGTAATTTCCTGATAAGACAGCTAAGTTTAATCATTCTCTTTGCAGCCAATGCAAGTGAAATGGTGATAACTGCAGGAAGCGCCTCAGAGATTGCGGCCACTGCCAGTGATATGCTGGTTAAAACCATGGTTAATACATCTGCACCGCGCAACCACCGTGAAACGAAAAATAAGACACAAAGGAAAATAACTATAAGAGAAAGCCTTTTGCCAAAAGCAGCCATTCTTTGTTGAAGTGGGGTAATCGCTTTTTCTTCCTGGAGCATTTTGGCTATTTGTCCAAATTCAGTTTGCATACCTGTCGCCACCACTGCCCCACGGCCCCTTCCATACGTAACGTATGTGCCTTTGAAAGCCATATTTNNGATTTCCATGTAAAGCCTGGCTGACCTTATCAATGGAATGTGACTCACCCGTTAATGCAGCTTCGTCAATTCTTAAGTTTACAGACTCAATGATCCTTAGATCAGCAGGAACTGCATTACCTGCTTCCAGTAATACAATGTCGCCGGGCACGAGCAGGGTTGCCGGCGACCAATTGATATTTCCGACCCGTATTACCCTCGTGTGTATAACAGCCATTTGCTTTAAGGCCTTCATAGCTTTTCCCACCCGGTATTCCTGGAAAAAACTAATGATAGCATTTGCAAACACAATCAAAAGAATAACAATGGTATCAGTCAAATCTCCAATGAAGAATGACAATACAGAAGCCGCCAATAATAGGATGATCATGAAATCTTTGAATTGCGCCAATAGCAATCCGGCAATGCTTTTCTCTTTGCCTTTGGATAATTCGTTGAGGCCAATTTGGGACAGTTTTTCTTCCGCAGATAAACTGCTCAGTCCCTCGCGGGTGATACCAAGTAAATCAAGAGTTTCCTTAATGCTTAATTTGTACCAGTTCAATGTTCCGGTTTTATTATTGAATAAATAAGCAGGTTATGTTTTCGGATAATCAGGATAAATTATCCGGACATGCAAGGTTATTCCTTATTTTAGATAATCGTTTTTGAATAGCTTCTGTTCAAAAATTAAAGACCTATTTTTCACGTAAATCTTGTAATCTTTTCAGGATTTTCTTTTCATTTTTATTTTGACCCCTGTAGGCAGAAGCTATGGCGCCGGCAGTCTGCAAAATCTTCCTGATGATAGCAGGATTGAACTTTGATTTGTTCTGTTTTNNTTTATAAAATGCCTCAAATTCTTCAAAACCATTTTCATGCTCTATGGCCGATTCTTCAAAATCAAAAGAAAAATCTATCAGGTTGGCTTCGTCAGTACCATATGCATCAACGGAATTTTCCAACGGCTTCCATGATTTTTGAACAAATTGGTGCAGTGATTTCCTTTCCGGCGGTTTTATGCTTCCATCTATTGAGGCTATGTTATAGAATAATTTCCCCAATACAATATATAATTCTTCATAAAACATAAAATAGATTTTTTAATAATAGTTAGAATTTAAAATCCGGCAAATCAATATTGTTAGTTGCGTGAATGACTCATAATTGCATTTAATACACCCTTTATAATCAATTCTTTTTTCTTTTCTTCGTGTTCCATTTAATGAGTTCTTTAACCTTAATAAAAAATATTCTAATAAAATAGTCCTACCTTATTACCTTATTTTGCGAAAGGCTTTCTAGAAGGCTGTAGCGCTTTTTGGTAAAACTTAATAAACTGATCATATTCTTCGGTAAAAGTTACCTTACGATTGTGTTTTGGGTGATTACGTATATATCTACAAACCTTATCAACATCCGAGTTGGAAACAGAAAAGGCTGCCGCTGAATCTTGCCATTCAAATTGATTTTTACATAATTTATTTTGGTTTATAAAGTTTTGAGAGCTTTCTGCAACTATCGAAGCCAGATGTTCTTCGGCTAATTTTGGAGATCGGGAAACAAGGAAATGTACATGCTCAGGATTAGCGTATATCGAATATAACTGGGAGTTGTTGTTATTTATTATCCCAGTAATGTATTTTTCAATTCGTTCTCTGTGTTTTCCATCAATAAGCGGCATGCGATGCAATGTTGAAAAGATAAAATGAGTGTATAAATTATTATATTCTATTTTCATTCTATTTAAAATAAGCTAATAAGGTTGGTTAGTAAGGAAATGTTTTTCTACTAAGGTTGCTTACAATCTATAAAAAAATAATTCTTCAAGCGTTCTTTAAGCGCAAAGCAAATTGCCTTTTCTTAATAATAAAATATTAATCAATTTATTATCTCATTTGTCATAATAATTCTTCACCCATGCAATAACCTGGTTGTCGGTCATACTATCTGTTGTCTCTATACTTTTCATTATTGAAATCATCGAAGGTTCGTTCCGGATATTTTTTTCAAGTTCTGTTTTCATCTGGCCTGGTCCGAACACAACAATTTCATCAGAGTCCTTGATTTCATTAATTACTTTTCTAAGATATTTCTGAACATCATGGTTCTTTCTACGTTCTTTTTTCTTTTCGAAATTGAAAAAACTGCTGCCGAATCTTGTATACCATTTTACCTCACCCGGTATTCGTTCCCTACTTTTAATAAATGAATGTATAGTTGAAACAGTATGTTGTTTTTTTTCAAGAATGACGAGCACTGCTTTTTTCGTATCTATCCAGACTCCGGTTTTCTTTTCCATCGCAGATTGATTTTTTATTTTACATTTTTGTACAAATAATGAAATGTGTGGCCTCAAAATGACACTTTCCGTTTTGAAAAATCTCCATGTTATTCTTTGTAAGTCATTTAAACTTAGAAAAGCACATTGGACATTATTCTCGTTCTTTCACAGGAAAAGCAATCAAAGGAATATGGGTATGATAGCTCATTTTCTTTGTTAAGCTGGGATGGTAAATCCTTTCCCAAAATCCTTTTCTGTAGGTAGCCATCATCAACAGGTCAATTTCATTTTCATTGATATAATCTTCCAGGGTATCCTGGAAATCCTTTCCATAAAGCTGTTTTGACACGAGTGTATTATCGTAATACTTATCGCGTAACATGTTTTCATATTCGGGCATTTTTTTCGTATGTTCCAACGCAGTTATTGCCTTATCATGTACCTCATCCGTATATACAGCTACTTCCACTTTAGCCATAAGTAAATCTGAAAATTCAAACAAAAAATTTAGGATTGAAGTATCTTCTTCAAAACGATTGGTCGCGAAAAGCAACTTCTCCGGTTTCTTCCAGGTGTATTGCTTAGGTATAGCAATTACCGGAATATTGACATCCCCAATAACCTTTGCTGTGCGGCTACCCATAAAGATTTCCTTTATGTTACCTGCCCCTAAGGTGCCCATTATGATGAGGTCAATATGCTTATCTTCTATTGCCCCGAAAATAGTTTTGTGCAGTTCATACTCAGAGACAAAAATATCAACGTCGATGCCATCTTTCTTTTTGACATTATCTTTCAGTACTCTTAATTTTTCCTGAGCCTCGTACAATTGTGAATTGTTAAACTCCTTATTGACACCAAGGTAATCAGAATAAAGGCTGCCTTTTATTTCGAAGGAATGAAAAACTGAAATTTCTGCCGGAATAATTTTGGATAACTGAACGGCAAAATTCAGTGCATTTCCTGCGCATGATGAAAAATCGGTTGGAACTAATATATGTTTCATTTGAAATTTTTATTTGTAAAATGAATAAATAATAATTGCTTTGATTAGATTTTATTAATTAATGACTTTAGTCTTTTATGATCTTTAGGATCAAGCCTGTTTAGCAACAGGTACTCCAGGATGCACATCAGGCTGATTACGCCAATAAATTTCTTATGCTGGAATACAGGATAATCCTTGTATGGAGAATTAACCAGTGTTTTAAATCCTTTCTCAACTTCATCACCAGCATTGAAAGCAACCAGGTTTTTGGTCATAAGGGACTTCAATAAAACTGAATAGTTTTTCTCAGAGGCTTCATTAATAATTTTCCAGCGATGTATGGTGCCGACAGGAATTCCGCCTTCCATCACCATGAATTCCTTGGCGTGGTTTGTCATCACAGTACTCATTACTTCCTGTACTGTGCTCTGTGCCTGTAAACTATCATAATCGTATATCGTAACCTGGCCAAAAGTTATTCCTTTCATCAGGGATCGGAGATGCAGTACATATTCTTCTGTTTGAACTGCGCTAAAAATCAAAAGACTGATAACAAGTAATAGGAGATTTAAATAAAATAAGCCTACCACCAAAAATCCACCTGCGATTACTTTACCCGTTATAACAACAATTCTTGATGCTTCAAAATAATTCATCTTGTAACCAAGGATGGTTCTGAAAATATTACCTCCATCAAGAGGAAAGGCAGGTATCAGATTGATGAAAAACAACCCGAGGTTTACCAAATGTATTTTGTAAAGGAAATCGCTCTCGTGGATAATATTGAAATGAGTTGGTATTTCCCATATTGGAGTTTCCGATTGGATAAAGGGAAGCAATAATCCGGCAATGGCTAGATTTACAAGTGGACCAGAGATGCTTATCATAATTTCCTCAAAGCGGCTTTTGGGAAAATTTTCATAGGAAGCGATGCCGCCAACCGGAAGCAGCGTTATTTCATTAGTCTGAATTTTGAACTTCCTGGCAACCAACCAGGTGGCCAGCTCGTGAATGATAACACTCATAAAAACGAGCACTATAAATATCAGCGACCAGTTAATATTATTCCAGGTAAACCCTTCCACCGCATTGGATGCAATGATCCATACCAAAATGATCAGAAATGACCAGTGCATCTTTATTTTTATTCCATTCAGATTGATGAGGGTCATACTTCTTTTCATTTGTTGAGTCTTTTAATTTCCTTCAATTCACCATTATGTTACTTACTATGGGCTATGAATAGGGGTGAATTTAATTCCTTCATTAAAATATCCGCCATGCTTGTTTTAAACCACCTTGAAACCTCGCTCCGCTGATAAGCTCCCAGAACTGCCAATTCATTTTCTCCGGAATTTTTCATAAATCCGACAATTCGCTCTTCACTGTTTCCTTTTTCAATTTTATATTCCGCTTTTGGAAAATGCCTTTTTATGAACTCCCTCATCAGTTTATTTTCCGGTAAACGCAAGTTAGCCATGTCCTCATCTTTTACAGTATACACCATCACAGGCAGTTCGTCAAGGTTTCCAAAAAGATAGCTGAACATTTTTATTGCATATAAGCTGGAGGGCCTTCCATCGTAAAGCAGCACAATTTTATCAATCGGCTTAAAGTTCCATGGAACCAGCAGCACCGGACATTGTACTCCAATAATCAAATCTTTTATAAAAGCGGTAGGAAGCTGTTCTTTTCCCCTGGTGAAAGTTTCGTGCTCATTAATAATAACAAGGTCTGCAAACATGCTTTCATGTTTAAGTTCCTGTAAAGCAAATTTCTTATCTCTGTGTATAGAGAAATTAATTTTGGATTTTTCACACGCCTTTTGAAATTGATGTACAGCCTCGTCTCTTTTCCTGGCATCCTTTTCATCTAACTTTTTGAATGCTTCCTGGTAGTTTTTCCGGGTGGAAATAATATTATAAAAACTATAACTATGGTAGAAAAATTCATCTAAAAATACCCCAACAAGATGAGCCTGCGCCTTTTGGGATAGCTGGATGGAATACTCCATTGTGCTTTTTGACATCTTGTATCCATCAAAAACAGCTAAGAATTTTTTCATGATCTGGAGGTTTTTTTATGAATTATTAATATTCCACACATTATAAAAATATTCTATAGCAGCAGTTTAAAAAATGATCATAATCATTCTGTTTAATGATTGCAATAATTATATGACATTACAATAATGTGTTGACTAGTATCATCTTTTTGAATGATGCAGATTCTTTTATACTCTCTTCTGGAATCATAATTTTACTCTGGATTACTTCTATAACAATATGAAGGATTAATCAATAATTTAAATGAATCCTCGTTAACCTATTACAAACATTCAAGCAGGATAATATGCCGGCAATAAAAATAAAAGAATTACAACACGAAACTGACAGTTGGAAACGCAGGCTGGCCTTTATGAAGGAAGAGAATATTTTATTTAAGAATACGATCTCCGAAATTCTCAGTGATGGTTTTAACAGAAATTTACTGGAAGAGGTCGAGGAGTTTCAGAACCGCTTTATAAAAGCCGATGAAGTAATTGGATTGCTGAGAAATGATATAGCTGAAATAGACAAGTTACTGCTAAGGGAAATTTTTGAAGATGGGAAAATAGTAAGGGAAATTGAGCTGACATTTAAAAGATTTCGCAATCATCTTCTCGTTGCTCAAAGACAGTTTGATAATCTGAAGACTGAATTTAATTCATTCGTGGGAAAAAATACATAGTGCTCTGTCGAATTTTGAATTGAATTGCCCTACAAGCTTTCTGTCGGCAGACAGGCTGGTTTGAAGGAATAGCTGAGGTAAAAAATTTTGGCGAGGCCCTGTATAGATAGACGTATCCTTCAGATTGGTTGATGGAAGTCACCTCATTTAGTTGAAATATTATTTAAATTGCGTTGTAAGGAGAAACGAGATTTTCCATATTTTGTCTAAATATTAATTGGTCTTGTGAATTCTAAAAAACAAGTCATTTTAAATAAATCAATTCACCAATTATTAAATAAAATTTTATGAAAAGTAATGTAGGTAAAACAGATAAAACTATAAGAATAGCTTTAGGCATCATCATTGCGGGCGCTGGTATTTATTTCAAATCTTGGTGGGGTCTCGTTGCGCTGATTCCACTTATTANNCCTCCTTTATAAAATTGTTGGTTTAAGTTCCCGTTCCGAAGGGGCTAAAGTTAATTGAGGCTGCCGGTATTATGGTATAATTATGAATAGTCTTGTAAGCTTAAACATTAGTTAGTTTACCAGGTATTCCAGCTTCTTTTGATTGGTTATGATGATATTTCCGTCCTTAATTTCAATAAGGTTTTCATGGCGGAATTCGCTGAGTGTGCGTATTAACGATTCTGTGGCAGTTCCGGCAATGGTTGCGAGATTCTCCCGGCTTATTTCAATCACGAATTTTTGGTCATTTGCTGTTTGGTATTTCTTCTGGAGTGTAATGAGTGCTTCAGCTACTTTCTTGCGAAGCGAATTATAGGCAAGGCCAAGCAAATGATTTTCTTTCTCAGAAATATTTTTTGCCAAAAGGCGAATAAACTGATGACTGATCTCTTTATTATTATTGATTAATTCTTCAAAATCTTCCTTAGGAATTAAAGCCAATTCTGTTTCTTCGAGCGCCTCTGCGGTATCCTTATAAGCTGATTCTTCCAGCAAGGCGATATGCCCGAGAAAGTCGCCGTGGCTGTAAAGTTCAATTACCAGTTCTTTGCCGTCTTCATTGGTTTTATATGTTTTTACTTTTCCTTTTACAACATAAAAAAGTCTGTTGGGACGATTACCTTCTAGGTAAATTATTTGTTTTTTCTTGTATTTATTAATGTTCCGGTTTTCAGATAATGAGCTCAATAAATTCCTGGCGGATGTAATTTCCGTTAATTTTCGTACCCCTTCCAAACCCGGCGCAAAATCCTGCCTTAAGTTTTCAATTTTCATGAGCCGGCTTTCCACGGCATTGAGAAGCTCAG
>PKYU01000543.1:0-469 GCA_003132765.1 Chitinophagaceae bacterium
GGTTGTTGTGAGGCTTCTAATTTATCCGCAATAAAAGCCCTCTAAGGTTCCATCGCAGTATTATTTCCTGCATCTAAAAGCCACAGTAAGCCTACTGCCATCCACAAAGCGCTGCTGAAAGGAAACAGGAAAAGTGCGATGCTGCAGATCATGGCACCAATAAAAAAATACGGTGTTCTCCGTCCCTATCTTGGATGCCAGGTCTTATCACTCAGCGCTCCGATAATAGGCTGAATGATCAGTCCTGTAAGGGGTCCTGCGAGGTTGAGTAGCGGTATCTGATCAGGGCTGGCGCCTAAAAAATCATATATGGGATTTACAGCGCTCTGTTGCAATCCAAAACTATATTGAATGCCAAAGAATCCCACATTCATATTTATGATCTGTGAAAAGGTTAGCAGCGGTTTATTCAATTTCATATTTTCGCCTATCCAGGTTTGCAGAATTAAATTGGATAAATATAGCGATA
>PKYU01000543.1:474-4386 GCA_003132765.1 Chitinophagaceae bacterium
AGAATCAACATAATCCGGGTTTCTTAATCATGATTGCATTATTCAAAAAATTATTCATTACTTAATTAAACCAGGTTTATGAAGCATAGAAAAATTCTTGGCCTTAGCATCATTGTATCATTGGCCGGTTTTATTTTTGGATTTGATACCGTTGTTATTTCCGGCGCCAATGAACCGATTAAAAATCTATGGCATACATCACCCCTGTTTCATGGCATATTTATCATGTCTATGGCATTGTGGGGAACTNNGCTGAAAAGTTCGGCAGGAAAAAAACCCTTTTCTGGATCGGGGTGTTATTTATTTTATCTACCATAGGAACTGCTCTCGCTCCTGACCCGTATACTTTTTCTATCTTCCGCTTTATTGGTGGACTTGGGATAGGAATTTCTTCTGTAGTGGCGCCTACTTATATTTCCGAAATTTCCACCNNCCTGATTGCATTTATTTCCAACTACCTGTTGCAGGGGGTTGGAGGGGCCGACGATTGGCGCTATATGCTGGGTGTCCTTGTAATACCTTCTATAATATATACAGTGATGGTGACGGGTGTTCCGGAAAGTCCGAGATGGTTAATCTCCATAAAGAATAATTTATTAAAGGCGAAGGAGGTATTGGCCTTAATTGGAAATGAAGATCCTGAAAAGGAGGTGAATGATATTATTTCGGCCAACGCATCAATTGAAACGAAAGGTTCCGGAGGCTCCATTTTTCAACGAAAATATAAAATCGTTCTATGGCTGGCATTTNNGGCTAATTCTATAGCTATAGGAGGCACCAACCTGATATTCACCTTTGTAGGATTATATTTTATTGACCGGCTGGGGCGGAAAACACTGTTATTTATTGGTTCGATCGGGTATATAATAAGCCTGGTAATGGTGGCTTATGCTTTTAAAACACATGCAGGTGCAGTTTTCATGATGGTCTTCCTGCTACTCTTCATAGCTTCTCATGCAGTGGGACAAGGTGCAGTGATCTGGGTTTTTATTGCTGAAATATTCCCTAATAAGGTGAGGGCGCTGGGGCAATCATTCGGGGCCAGTGTTCATTGGATTTGTGCGGAAACCATTACGCTGGTTACCCCGGTATTTTTAGATGCAAAATATGGGGTGTTCAAAGATAACCCCTGGCCCATTTTTGCCTTCTTTGCTTTTATGATGGTGTTGCAACTGATTTGGGTATTAACGAAGGTGCCGGAGACAAAAGGCAAATCGCTGGAAGAGATTGAAAGGAACCTCATATTGCATTAATAAAACAGTCCAAAAGATAGTAAAATTTGATGCAAGGGAGTTATCTCAAATTCTTCCGGCAGCAGAAAATATAGATAGCGTATAATCTATACAGTTAGATGATAAAATTCCACCTGAAAATAGTTAGATCTAATTTCATGGTCTCATTGAAATAGTATTTTTTTTAAAGGAATTTTTATTTGCATCTAAAAGTCATCCTTTCTCCATAATATTTTTTTAACTAAATAGAATATTTTATTAATTATTCACCGTATTGTTTCTTTAATGTTAATAAAAACAAAAAAAAANNTGCAAAATTTTTTGTAATTTCAATTTTGTAAAAACCTTAACACTACTTTAAATACTTGATTATGAGAAAAAAAATTCTGCTTAGCGGATTATTCCTCGTTTTTTGTTTCTTTCAGTCAATGGCTCAGCAAAGAACCATTACGGGAAAAGTTACCGCAGTTGACGGTACCCCATTATCCGGTGCATCAATAATAGTCGTAGGGCAACGGACAGGCGAAAGAACTGCTGCCGATGGCACATTTTCTATTAATGTACCTGCAAAATCGAGAGAAATTGAAATAAGTTTCGTTGGTTACGAGCCATCCAGGGTGGCAATCGGGAAGCTTAGCACTGTTGTCGTTTCACTTCAGGCCACCATGGCCCGCCTGAATGAGGTGGTGGTAACCGGATACAGCACGCAGAGAAGAAAGGATATTTCCGGCTCTGTTGCAACGGTGGATATAACTGATGCGAAAAAGATACCTGCTACCAGTTCTGAGCAATTATTGCAGGGACAGGCTGCCGGTGTTACCGTAATTAATTCAGGTGCTCCCGGTGCCCCCAGTACCGGATTCATTCGAGGTATCTCAAACTTTGGCCAAACACAACCGTTGTATGTTATAGATGGGGTGCAGACAGGTGATATGTCATTGGTTAATCCCAATGATATTGCAAGCATCAGCGTATTAAAAGATGCTGGCGCTGCAGCCATTTATGGTATTTCCGGCGGAAATGGTGTAGTGGTGATTACTACCAAAAAAGGCAGAGGTAAAACCTCTATAACCTATGATGGTTATTATGGTACGCAGCGACCATTAAGTGGTAATCCTTTTCACATTATGAGCCCTAAACAGCAATCAATAATGGCATTTAGAGCAAATGATTTAGCTACCATTGGTTTGTATCCCGGTNNAGACCCGGCTATATTGCCATATTATAATTTTGATGCAACCAATCCTGGTAATGATTTTCTGATACAGCAGTTCAGCCAAAATGGTACAGATTGGTTCCACTCAGTATTTAAGCCCTCTCCCGAGCAGCAGCATACCCTCACAGCAAGTGGCGGTAATGACAATAGCAATTACCTGTTTTCTGTAAACTTCTTGGATCAACAAGGTACCTTGCTTCAAAATTATGAAAAAAGATACCAGGCGAGGTTAAACACGAATTTTAGTGTGAAAAACAACATACGCTTTGGCGAGAACGCTTTTGTTACCTATAGAGAAAATAATGGAGGGAATAATGGTACGCAGCAAAATGAAGGCGGTCCCATTTCATATATCTATCGTGCGATGCCGATTCTCCCGATATATGATGTGCAAGGTAATTTTGGAGGCAGCTATATTGGACNNATTCTGACCTGGCAATCAAACAATCATGCTCATTTTGTGACAGTGGAAGGAAATATTTTTGCTGAGGCGGACATTCTTAGACATTTTACTGCCCGCACCAGCTTTGGCGGCATTTTGTATAACCAATATTATTGGAACGTTACTTATAACCCCTATGAGAGTTATGAAGGTCATCTCAATCCAAACGGTGCAAGTGAGAATGAACAAATGAGCAGCAATTATAACTGGACCAATACGATTACTTATAAACAAACTTTTGGAAAACACGATGTACAGGTATTTGCAGGGTATGAAGTAAAAGCATCTTCCGGCAGGCAGTTTTCTGCTTCGGCCCAGAGTTTCTTTTCTCTTGNNCTCTTGACCCCAATTATATACAACTTCAGTATGGCACCCCGGTTAATGCCCCTACCAGTTACATCTACCAGCCAACATCTACCGAATCCTTTTTTGGCCGGTTAGATTACACTTATAATGGTAAGTATATTTTAGGTGCTACCATACGACGGGACGGTTACTCAATCTTTTATCCCGGCAAGCAATGGGGTACTTTCCCATCTGTGTCGTTGGCATGGCGTTTATCGCAGGAAGATTTTCTTAAGAATGTTAGCTGGATAAACGAACTTAAACTACGGGGCAGTTATGGCGAAGCGGGTAATAATGGTAATATAGGCGGGAACAATGCTTATTCCAGCTACGCTTCCGGAACAGGCATATCTTATTATGGTATTGGCGGTGGCATCAGTACTCTATCACACNNGTGGGAAACTGATAAGATAACCAATGTGGGTTTGGATGCTGTTGTATTTAATAATTTTGACCTGACTGTAGAATGGTATAAAAAGAAAATCAGCGAGCTGTTGTTCACTTTACCGCTTCCTAATACCGTTGGAGGTGCAAATGCCCCTGTTGTAAATGTGGGGGACGTGCAAAATACCGGTGTTGATATCTCTGCCGCTTATCATGGCAAGGCAGGGAAGGACTTTACTTTCAATATTGGTGCAAATGTTACAAGTTATAAAAGCAAGATCACCTATATCCCT
>PKYU01000414.1 GCA_003132765.1 Chitinophagaceae bacterium
AAATTACTGGATATACATGGCGAAAACAGTTTCAAATCTAAATCATACTCCATCGCAGCGTACAAAATAGGTCAGCTAACGGTAGAGTTACAAACCCTCCCCCGGGATAAAATATGCGAAATAAACGGAATCGGAAAGGCAATAGGCAAAAAAATTCTGGAACTTATTGAAACCGGCAAGATGAAAGTTCTTGAAGAAATACTCTCAAAAACTCCTGAGGGAATCCTTGATATGATGAAGATCAAAGGTCTTGGTCCAAAGAAAATTAGCATCATATGGAAAGAAATGAATGTGGAAAGTATTGGAGAACTTCTATATGCCTGCAATGAAAACAGGCTTTCTCTCTTAAAAGGTTTTGGAAAAAAAACGCAGGATAATGTAATTGAATCAATTGAATTTTTCCTGAGACAACAGGGTAATTATCTCTATGTCCAGGTTGAAACTCTTGTTAATGAAATGCAATCATTACTCGCAGATATTTTTTCGATTAGTTCGGTTAAGGTTACAGGCGCTTTTGCAAGGCAGCTTGAAACGATGGATGAGCTTGAGTTTGTATTACCGCTCCCGGTTCAGTCTATTTTAGAGTTATTGAAGCATCACGACGAATTTGAATTTATTCAAAATACGGATGATTACGCTTTGTATAAATATGATGATAGGATAAAAATAAAACTTTTTGCTTCGGACAAAGCATCCCTGGTAATACGAACTTTTGAAACCACTAATTCAGTCGCATTCAATAGTTCCTTTTATGAACAATTTCGTGAAAATGAAATACAAAAGGCAAAAAGCGATCTGGAAATATTTCAAATCGCCGGTATACAATATATACAACCATGCTTGCGGGAGTCAGAAAAAGCAATTCACCTTGCTATAGAAAATAAGATCCCTGCATTGATTCAGCCAGATGATATAAAAGGAATTATTCATTGCCACAGCAATTGGAGCGACGGATCAAATACGTTAGAAGAACTTGCCCATGCCTGCATTGCTCAGAAATATGAATACCTTGTAATCAGCGATCACAGCAAATCTGCTTTTTATGCACAAGGGCTTAGTGAAGAAAAAATAAAGGCTCAGCATCAACTTGTTGACGAACTGAATACGAAATTAGCTCCATTCAAAATCTTTAAGAGCATTGAAAGCGATATATTGAATGATGGCAATCTCGACTATAGCAATCAGGTGCTCTCTACTTTTGATTTGGTTATTACTTCTATACACTCGAATTTAAGAATGACTGAAGAAAAATCAATGATGCGTCTGATGAAAGCAATTGAGAATCCTTATACCACAATTCTGGGTCACATGACAGGAAGACTATTGCTTAGCCGCAAAGGTTACCCGGTTGATCATGAAAAAATTATAGATGCATGTGCCCTGCATAAGGTTGCGATCGAAATAAATGCCCATCCCCGCAGACTCGATATGGATTGGCGGTGGCTGGAATATGCCCTATCCAAAGATGTATTGGTATCCATCGATCCTGATGCCCACTCCATTCCGGAATTTAACAATACGCGATGTGGAGTATTAATTGCACAAAAGGGGTTTGTAACTGCAAATAAAAATTTAAGCAGCTTCAGCCTGGTACAGTTTGAAAGTTTTTTGAAAGAAAATAAAAAGCAATAAAAAAATATTTAGATTATTAGATTAAGACTGAGAAACCGGCAACTCCACATAAAATATAGTCCAGTTATTTTCACTGGTCTCAAACCATATTTTCCCATTCAGCTTCTCGACAATTCCTTTACACATTGCAAGGCCAAGCCCTGTGCCGGAAGTTTTTGTTGTAAAATTCGGGGTAAATATTTTGATTCGCAAAGCATCTGATATACCATTTCCATTGTCTTTCACCGATATCCTTACAGACCTCCCTAAAATCTGGCTACGTATTTCAATAACAGCCTTCCTGGTATCAGGTACTGATTGAACTGCATTTTGCACAAGATTTGTAAACAGCCTGTTGATCTGTGTTTTATCGGCATCAATAATTACTTCTCCCTCTTGTAAATAACTATTTATTTCTAACTGTTCATTTTGTGAATAGAGTGAAGCAATATTAATTAGTGCCCCGTTCAGATCAAAATGCTGATTTTTTGTGCTCCCTATATTAGCGAATTGAGCAAACTCATTTGCAATTTGGGACAGGTGTTCAATTTGTTCAAGCAAAATTTTTGCAACATACAATGATATGTTTTTAACTTCCGGCGAATTNNCCATGCACCTTCTCTTTCGCTTTTGGCAAGCAGTTGCGCACTTATATCAAGTTTCTTTACCATTTTATTGTACTCGTTTACCAAATCCCCTATTTCATCTTTGCGGGTCCAGGAAATCTCCTCATTCGTTTTTTCAAGATTCACTTCTTTCATTTTATCACTGATCAATGAAAAAGATCTTGTGATCCGGTTAGTAATAAATAAAGCTATTATGCCGGCAATTAAAAAAATAAAGGCATTCAGATTAATGATCGTTACCAGGAAATTGGAAATCTCTGCCTCCAGATTATTCTGTGATTCAAAATAGGGAATGTTTAAATAAGCATATTCTTTGCCGGTTTCATCCCTGACAGGTACATAATTACTGAGATATTCAAGGCTGCCAATATACTGTTCCCTTGAATACTGAACATCTTTTAATTTATGTAAATGGAAGAAAGCAAAAGGATCCATTTTTTCACTAACAATTCCCTTCTTATAAGGTAAAGGCAAAGAAGAAACCCTGAGGTCGCCGTTCATATCATAAAGATTTATATCCGCCGCGTGTATGCCTGCAATTCTGCTAATAATCTCTTCTAACTTTTCATCGGCTACCGAATCAAAATTAGATTTCTGCAATTCGTTGGTAGACATAGTGTCAATGGAATTGCGAATTTCATTTTCCATTATATGGATGGTACTGCTAAGCTTTTCGCGGTTATTATTATGATACCGGCTTATGAAAAATAAGATAGTTGTTATGCCAATAACCAAAAATGAAAAGATACTGATGATAATGATAGTGCCATGCACCTGGTTTCGAATGGTAAAGTGCCAGAGGGACTTAAAATCCAGGCTTTTCATTTTGCCGCTTACTAGCTGGTTAAGGATATTAAAAATTAGTGTTATCAACAAAAAGGAGCAGAATAAATATGCAAATAGTGTAATTGATTCTATGAAGAGATTATCCTGCCTGGCTATCACGATTACCTTATCGCCATTTGGCCGGTACCAGAGTTCTTCATAACTATTCCTGTTTACAAGGCGAAACTCGTTATAGGTAAAAGAACTGGAATCGATTGAAGTGGGGAAAGGATAATCATTATTGCTACTACTAAGTTGTCCTTTATTATAAATAGCATAAGAATAGATAGACGAACTTTCTATAGAGTTAGAGTTCCCTTTTGAAAAAAGTTCAGGATAAAGAGCATCACTTTTGTATTTTTTAAGAGTGGAAATGATAAAAATATATCCCTTTAGCTTCCCTGAGGAATCGGTAATTTCCCTTTTGCTGATATAATTAAAACGATCATACGAAATATCATAATAATACAAACCAGGTTTTTCGGTAGGTTTTCCCTGGGTCTGGATAATTGCATTCAGCGAATTGAAATTTGTGGAATCAGTATTATAAAGAGGTAATTCGTCGGCATCAAAAGTATAAATCCTTGTATCATACAAGTTTTGGTAACCGGTAAAATTCTCATTGATAAGACTATCCTTTAAAAATATATTATCCAAAGGATTTTTAAAACGGTCGAAAACATCAAACAAAGCTGTATTACTAAAGTCGCTTAATATAAAATTGATAATATTCTCCCCGGTTACGTCTTTCTTGTTAGCGAGGTTTTCTGCAACATTTTTTCTTTGCTCTAGTTCCTTTTTGCTGTTCTCCCTGATTATTGCTGCAGTTATTGAAATGGAGAAGTAGAAAACCCAGAAAATAAAACGCGAGGATACCAGGTTATATGCATGCAAGGCAAGGAAACCCTTATTGAGCAGAAAAATAAATAATATAAGCCAGCAAAGAAGGTATAAATCAAAAAAGATATGTAAGGAATGAAGCCCTAAGGTCAATGTTATAAGCCCTATCAGTGCAATGGATACATACAATACGAAAGGGTTGGGTTGTATAATCGCTTTTATGGGGTGAAGAAGCATCTGGATCAGAAAAAAATAACCCGTTGCGATACAGCTCAATATAATGAAGCCAATTACACTATAAATATCCAGTGTGAAAAAGTTAATCACATCAAATGATATCTGGGAATCTGCAACCAAGCTTCTTATGATATTACCACAGGCCATTGTTAGAATAATCATCAAACCCGATATAATACCAACGGCAGCATATTTTTTTATTGGGGTCTTGTAATTAAAGTCAGCATATTGAAAGCGGTAGTGAAACCTTATAAAAAGGACAACCCATAGAAATAAAAATGAATTGATTAGAAGATCACCTAAAGAACTCAGAAT
>PKYU01000447.1 GCA_003132765.1 Chitinophagaceae bacterium
TGC
Source organism: Chitinophagaceae bacterium (assembly GCA_003132765.1). Classification (GTDB taxonomy): domain Bacteria; phylum Bacteroidota; class Bacteroidia; order Chitinophagales; family Chitinophagaceae; genus Ginsengibacter. The sequence continues at coordinate 4 of PKYU01000447.1, forward strand.
CACCTGATACTTTTATCCGCATACACAATTCCTATATTATTAACAAAGAGTATATGGAAAAATATATCCGCGGCGACGGAGGCCAGGTAGTCTTATCCACGGGTACCACATTAGATGTTGCCAAAAGAAAAAAAAGTGACTTCCTGAAAGCGATTANNAAGAACATTTCTCAGATAGCAGGGCCTTGTGTAGTGGAAAGCAATGAACTGATAATAGAAGTGGCCGAAAAAATTTCGGCTATATGCAAAAAACATGGTATCCAGCGCTATCCGTAGTATGTGTAAATGGTAAAAGTACTACTGTCCTAAGTATGTTCTGGTAGAATTCATTGTTTGAGTAAGCTTTTTACCCCCGAATTCTTGTTAGAATAATCAAAGTCCAGGCTCCTAAATTTTTTTTGGTGTAATAAAATTTCATTCTTTACTTTGCACTTCAATGTTTCAATTTTTTCACATACATCACCATCATTTTTTACCTAAGGGTAAGCTATGTTGACTGGTATGTGAATGAACATATTTTCAAAAGAGGCTTACTGCAAAGTGAGCCTCTTTTAATTTTAAACTAATTATGATGCTAAAAATAGCGGTCCAGAAATCCGGAAGATTGTATGATCACTCTTTACATCTCTTGAAGGAATGTGGTATTGAGATCAACAACGGTAACCGGCAACTGAAGGCTGTGTCCTTTAATTTCCCCGTTGAGGTATATTTCCTTCGCGATGATGATATTCCTCAATATGTTTTTGACGGCGTTGCTGATATTGGATTGGTTGGTGAAAATGTTGTGTATGAAAAAAATAAAGATATTGAGGTAATAAATAAACTTGGCTTTGGCCGTTGCCGGCTGAGTATAGCCGTTCCAAAAAACTTGAACTACTCCGGTGTGGCCGATCTTAATAATTTAAAAATTGCAACATCATATACTTCATTACTTCAAAATTTTCTTCATATTAATAAAATAGNNTACAAATGGATTAAAAGAAGTGGAAGTAGTGCTGCAATCAGAAGCGGTACTGATTTCTAACAAAAATTTGCCGGAAGAAAAGCATGAAATTCTGTCAAAGTTATTGATGCGAATAGATGCGGTTAAAGCTGCCCGGAACAATAAGTATATTATGCTCAATGCTCCCAATCACGAGTTAAAAAATATAGCTTCAGTATTGCCCGGAATGAAAAGCCCGACCATTGTGCCTCTTGCTGAAAGTGGATGGAGTAGTGTGCAAAGTGTGGTGAACGAGGGTGATTTTTGGGAGATCATTGAGAAATTAAAATCTTACGGAGCACAAGGGATACTGGTGGTGCCTATAGAAAAAATGATACTATAAACAGGAAAGTCAATGAAAACAATCAGCATAAATCCTTCGAAGAAAGAATGGCCTGCCTTAATGGAAAGGCCCACTTTTGAGACAAAAAATCTTGAAGAAACTGTCACTCAAATTATAAACGAGGTGAGAGAAAAGGGAGATGAAGCTGTAAAAGATTTTTCCTTGCAGTTTCATGGATTTGCTCCGAAAAATTTATGGGTAACAAAAGAAGAAATAAGGAATGCTTCAAAATATTTAGACGGCAGTCTTAAGAGGGCTATGATTCTTGCAAAAAAGAATATTGAAAAATTTCACCATCAACAAATTCTGAAAGAAAAGAAGATTGTCACTTTACCCGGTGTTACCTGCTGGAGAAAAAGTTTACCGATTGAAAAGGTTGGTCTTTATATTCCCGGAGGCAGTGCGCCATTATTTTCTACATTATTAATGCTGGCGATCCCTGCTAAAATTGCGGGTTGTAAAAATATTACCATAACGACACCTGCACAAAAAGATGGCAATGTAAATGCTGCAATCTTATATGCCGCTTATATTCTTGGTATTTATAAGATTTACAAAGGTGGGGGAGCCCAGGCAATAGCAGCAATGGCTTATGGAACCCAATCTGTAGATAAAGTTGATAAAATATTTGGTCCGGGAAACCAGTATGTTACTTGCGCAAAAAAGCTGGTGAATAGAGATGGTGTTGCTATCGACATGTTGGCTGGTCCCAGTGAACTGGCCGTTTATGCTGATGAAACCTGTATTCCGGAATTTGTGGCTGCCGATTTGCTGAGTCAGGCAGAACATGGTGCAGATAGCCAGGTTATTTTAGTAACACCAAAAAGAAAAATCCTGGATCGGGTTATTGAAGACATCTATCGCCAATTACCTTTCCTCGATAGGAAAGACATTATTGAACAAAGTTTTCTAAACAAGCGATTCCTAGTTTTAAATGAAAATAAAGCTTTTAATTTTTTAAATGAATATGCGCCGGAGCATTTAATTATAGCCTCAAAAAATGCTGAAAAGTTATCTGCCCTCGTCAAAAATGCAGGAAGCGTATTTTTGGGAAATATGTCTCCCGAAAGTGCCGGTGATTATGCTTCGGGGACAAACCATTCCCTGCCTACAGGTGGTTCCGCTAAAACTTTCAGCGGAGTTTCCGTAGATAGTTTTATTAAGAAAATTACTTTTCAGAAAATTAATAAACAGGGAATAAAAAGCATAGGCTTTGCTGTGGAAAAAATGTCTGAGGCAGAAGGTTTGACGGCTCATAAAAATGCAATAAGGATTCGAATGAAAAAGCTTAAGAAATGAATACGTTTAACCTGGAAAATCTGGTAAGGGATAATATAAAAAACCTGAAGCCATATTCTTCAGCCCGGTCTGAATATTCGGGTGAGGCTTCTNNCCGATACCCAGATCCTCTTCAATGGGAACTCAAACAGGGACTTTCTAAAATAAAGGGAATTCCACCACAAAATATTTTTATTGGGAATGGAAGTGATGAAGTGATTGATCTTGCTTTCCGGATTTTTTGTGAGCCGGGGAAGGAAAATGTAATTATCTGCCCGCCTACCTATGGCATGTATAAAGTGGGGGCACAAATCAATAACGTTATTTTAAGAGAGGTAACGCTGACTTCAGAATTTCAATTGGATGCCGACGGTATTCTAAATTCGGTGGATAAAAATACAAGGTTGTTATTTATCTGCTCGCCAAATAACCCTACCGGGAATGACATGAACAGGATGGACATCGAATTACTATTGAATAATTTTCCTGGGCTTGT
>PKYU01000401.1 GCA_003132765.1 Chitinophagaceae bacterium
TTCTTCCAAAAAAAATGAACCTAAATGGTTACTGGACTGGCGCCTGAAAGCATATGCCCACTGGCTGAAAATGGAAGAACCTAAATGGCCAAACGTGCATTATCCCCCAATCAATTTCCAGGATATTATTTATTATGCAGCCCCAAAGAAAAAGAAAAAATTAGGTAGCCTTGATGAAGTGGACCCTGAACTATTGAAGACTTTTGACAAATTAGGCATTTCCCTAAATGAACAAAAGCGACTTACAGGAGTAGCTGTAGACGTGGTAATGGACAGCGTTTCTGTGGCTACTTCCTTTAAGCAACAGCTTGCAGAAATAGGAGTTATTTTTTGTTCCATGAGTGAGGCGATTCAAAATCATCCTGAGTTGGTCAGAAAATATATGGGCTCTGTAGTTCCTATGACTGATAATTATTTTGCCGCCCTTAATTCTGCGGTATTTACCGATGGCTCATTTTGTTTTATTCCGAAGGGAGTGCGCTGTCCTATGGAACTTTCCACTTATTTCAGAATTAATACAGAAAACTCAGGACAGTTCGAAAGAACGCTGATCGTTACCGAGGATGATTCTTACGTGAGTTACCTGGAAGGATGCACGGCTCCTATGCGGGACGAAAATCAGTTGCATGCAGCCGTTGTGGAACTGATATCGATGAATAATTCAGAAATAAAATATTCCACTGTTCAAAACTGGTATCCAGGAGACGAAAATGGAAAGGGAGGTATATACAATTTCGTAACAAAGCGCGGAATATGCCAGGGTAACAACTCCAAAATATCGTGGACCCAGGTTGAAACCGGCTCTGCAATTACCTGGAAATACCCAAGTGTTATTTTAAAAGGTGATAACTCTATCGGTGAATTTTATTCGGTTGCGCTTACCAATCATATGCAGCAGGCCGATACCGGAACGAAAATGATACACCTGGGGAAAAATACCAGAAGCAGGATCGTTTCTAAAGGAATTTCCGCCGGCAAAAGCCAGAATAGCTATCGGGGTTTGGTGAGGGCTTCCAAAAATGCATTGAATGCCCGGAATTATTCCCAATGCGATTCCTTATTACTGGGTGATAAATGCGGCGCACACACGTTTCCTTATATAGAATCAAAAAATAAAACGGCCATAATTGAACATGAAGCTACCACATCAAAAATTGGTGAGGACCAGTTATTTTATTGTTTGCAGAGAGGTATTGACGCAGAAACTGCTGTAGCATTAATCGTAACCGGTTTTGCCAAAGAGGTAATGAACCAGCTGCCCATGGAATTTGCCGTTGAAGCGCAAAAATTATTAGCCATCAGCCTTGAAGGCAGTGTTGGTTAAATTAATATAAACAGTAAAAATTATTAAAAGAAGATATGTTATCAATCAAAAACATTCACGCATCAGTTGAAAGTAAACANNAAGAATATGTTGTGACAGAAGGTTCTATTACCTTTCTTGGAAAAGATATGCTTGAATTAGCACCTGAGGACAGGGCCCGCCAAGGCTTGTTTCTTGCATTTCAATACCCGGTTGAAATACCCGGGGTAAGCACTATCAATTTTATGAAAACGGCTTTGAATGAAAACCGCAAATATAATGGGGAAGAGCCTTTGGATGCAGTTTCTTTTCTTAAGCTAATGAAGCAAAAAATGGAGTTGGTAGAGATTGATAAATCATTATTGAGCCGCTCAATTAATGAAGGATTTTCAGGCGGGGAAAAGAAGAGAAATGAAATTTTTCAGATGGCTATGCTGGAGCCTAAATTAGCTATTTTGGACGAAACAGATTCTGGTCTGGATATAGATGCGTTGCGCATCGTAGCCAATGGCGTAAATAAATTGCGCGATAAAAACAGGGCAATTATAGTTATAACTCATTATCAAAGGTTGCTGGATTACCTGCAGCCGGATTATGTGCATGTGTTGGTTAATGGGCGGATTGTAAAATCCGGAACCAAGGAACTTGCCCTGGAACTTGAAGAAAAAGGATATGATTTTATTAGGGATGAAATTAGTTTAGAGGCAGCCTTATAATCTTTTTAAAAAAGAAAAATGGAAACAATTCATACAGATTATTTAGAGGAAAAATTCAATCGGCTGCAGTCTTCAGATTCCGATGGTATTATTGGGGATTTAAGGAAAGAAGGGTTTATAGCATTTAAGAAAAACGGATTTCCGACATTCCGAAATGAAGAGTGGAAATACACAAGGATAAGTAACCTATTTAATAAAGAATATCATTTAGCAGAAGTTGTTTCAAAAAATACAATTACGAGGGCCAATATTGATTCGATCCGGTTACCGGGATCAGATCAGGCAAATGAATTGGTTTTTGTAAATGGCAAATTTAACCCGGCGCTTTCTACAGTGCGTTCTTCCAGCAAGCAATTAGTAGTACAGCCTTTGGAAGAAGCAATTAAAGGATCATATAGTGAACTTATTGCCAATTATCTTGGCAAGAGCAGTCTTGTTATTAAAGATGGGATTCATGCGCTGAATACATCATTTATTTATGGTGGTTTATTTATTCATGTAAATAAAAAACAGCCATCGGAGCATCCAATTTATATTTATCATCTGTCTGATGCAAGAGAGAATAACCTTTTGGCCCAGCCACGAAGTTTGATTTATGTTGATGAAAGCGCCAGGGTGCAGGTGGTGGAATCTTATTCAACCATTGGATCGATGGATAGTTTTACTAATGAGGTTATGGAAGTCGTGGTTAATACTAACGCTATAGTTGAATATTATAAGATACAAAATGATGTAAATAACGCCAGCCAGGTAAGCACTACGCATATACGCCAGGTTGGAAAATGCTATGTTCATGCAGTAACCATTTCACTTTCCGGAGGAATGATCCGTAACAATACAAATCTATTGATGGAAGCCGAAGGCAATGAAGCACACTTATATGGTTTGTATCTGCTCAAAGGCAGCACGCACGTTGATAATCATACATTGGTGGACAATATAAAACCTAATTGTTTCAGCAATGAATTTTATAAAGGAATTCTGGATGAAAGTGCAACAGGTGTATTTAGTGGGAAAATTTATGTGAGGCCAGATGCACAGAAAACAAATGCTTATCAATCTAACAAGAATATTTTATTATCAGACGATGCATCTATAAATACCAAGCCGCAATTGGAAATTTTTGCAGATGATGTAAAATGTTCTCATGGCTGCACGGTAGGCCAGTTGGATGAGGAAGCTTTATTCTATTTGAGAACCCGCGGTATTTCAAAAGAACATGCTCAATCCATGCTATTGACTGCTTTTGCAGAAGATATAGTGGAACAATTGAAGCTGGAACCTTTAAGAAATTATGTAGAGGAATTAATTACTAAACGCCTGGCAGTAAATTAAAATGGAAATTTTAACAACCATATCATCTGGTTTTGATGTAAAGGCAATCAGGGAATTTTTCCCGATACTAAGCAGAGAGTTGAATAACAAACCGCTGGTGTACCTGGATAATGCAGCAACCTCGCAGAAACCGCAGGTAGTTATAGATGCATTGAGTAATTATTATTCTCATTTTAACGCTAATATTCACAGGGGGATACATACGCTCGCTGAAGAAGCTACGGCAGCTTATGAG